>JBILWD010000038.1:0-18374 GCA_044370095.1 Opitutaceae bacterium
TTTCCCCGTCCATGGTGGCTGCCGTTTCTCGTGCTGGCCGCGGCGGCTGTCGTCCGCGCGGCCGCGCCTTTCGTCGAGCAAACGGACGTGTTCACGGAGCACACGGGCGGCTTCGTGTCCTACCGCATCCCGGGGCTCGTGGTCACGGCGCGCGGCACCGTCCTCGCTTATTGCGAGGCGCGGAAGTTCTCCGGCGCCGACTGGGGGGAGATCGAGGTGCACCTGCGGCGAAGCGTCGACGGCGGCCGCACGTTCGCCTCCGCCCGGCAGGTCGCGCATCTCGGGCCGCGCCTGCTGCGCCATCCCGTGCTCGCGGAACACCCGGGCGGGAAGCACGGCGGGCCGGACGAACAGACGGTCAACAACCCGGTCGCCATCGCCACGCGCGAAGGCGCCGTGCACCTGCTCTACTGCGTCGAGTACCAGCGGGCTTTCCACGTGCGCAGCGATGACGACGGGCTCACGTGGTCGGCTCCGGTGGAGATCACGGGCGCGTTCGCCGGCTTCCGGCCCGCCTGGCCTTGGCGCGTGCTCGCGCTCGGTCCCGGGCACGGGCTGCAACTCCAGTCCGGCCGGTTGGTCGTTCCCGTCTGGATCGCCCTCGCTGAAGGCAGCCCGCACGGCCGCGGCGTGAGCGCGACGATCTTCAGCGACGATGACGGCCGCACGTGGCGCGCCGGGTCCATCGCGGTGCCCAATGACGACCGGACGCCCAGTCCCAGCGAGGCCATCGCGACGGAACTCCCCGGGGGCCGCGTGCTGCTGCTGACCCGCACGCGCTCCCCGGGTCACCGCAAGGTCGCGACGATCAGCCCGAATGGCGCGGGGGGATGGAGCCGCCCGGAACTGGTTCCGGATCTCCTGGAGCCCGTGTGTATGTCGGGCCTAATCACCCTGCCGGACGCCGCCGGGCGGCCCTCGGCGAACTTGGTCCACTCGAACCCGGATCACCTCGGCGTCGCTGGGCGGGAGCCGCGGCCGGGCGACCGGCGCGACCGCCGCAACCTGACGATCAAACTCAGCCGTGACGGGGGCGCGACGTGGCCGGTCTCCCGCGTGCTCGAGCCCGGCCCCAGCGCCTACAGCGACCTCGCGGTGCTGCCCGACGGCACGATCGTGTGTTTCTACGAACGCGGGCGGCCGGGCGCGCTGCGTCCGGGATCCCGGCGGGATGATTGGCCTTACGCGCGGCTCACCCTGGCGCGCTTCAATCGAACCTGGCTGGAGTCGGGTCCCCCGTGAGCGTCAGCCGGGCGATCACGGCGCGTGCTCGACGTCGTCCGCGGTCCACATCTGCCGGTCCGGGCCGGCGCTGCGGATGGTGGTGCGCCGCCGGGATTCGGAGTGGAAGAAATACGGCGTGCCCCAGCGGTCGCAGAGCTCCCCGTCCGGGTTGATGGCGGGGTGGCCGCGGGGAATTAGCACCAGCCGGAGGCGGTTTGCGCCGGCCAGCGCCGCCGTGATCTCCGCGTTGGAGCCTGTGGGGTTACCCTCGGCCGGAAAGCTAGTGCGAAACGCCTCGAGCACCGCCTGCACGATCCGGAGATCGGCGGTGTCGTCGCTATTGGGCGCGTGTAGGTCCTGGAGCCCCTCGAAACCCGCGAGAACGTCCGCGGGGGCGCCGGCACGGGTGCCGGCGGGAGATACCGGGATCGGGGAAGGAGTCGTCAGCTTGCCCGTGGTAGGGGAGGACGCGATGGGCGCCGGGGCGGGCGGCACGGGCCGACCCCAATGCCAGAGGTAGAGGGCGATCAGCAGCCCGGCGACGACCAGCAGCAGGCGCCAGAGCATCGCGGCCGCCTCAGGCGAGGAAGCCGAGGTTCGGCTTCGCGAAGCGGCCGATGTTCGGCAGCACCACCGGGAGATCCGTCGCGCTGACGCCAAACCAGGAGGCAAGCGTGGCCGCGTACTCGTCCACGCTCGTGGTCGGGATCCAGCGGCCGAGGCCGGTGTCGTCCGGTCCATTGACCGTCAGCACTGGCATCTTGCCGTAAAGGTCGCCGCCCCGGACGGCGCCGCCCACCACGAGGTGGTGGCTGCCCCAGCCGTGGTCGGAACCGTCGCCGTTGGAGCGGAAGGTGCGGCCGAAATCAGAGGCGGTGAAGAGGGTGACTTGGTTCTCGATCCCCAGCTCGATGGTGGAGCGGTGGAAGGCGTCGACCGCCTTGCTGACCTGCTCGAGCAGCCCGGCGTGCGCGCCGGTGGTGGGTGCGGCGTTGGTCAACTGGGAGGCGTGGGTGTCCCAGCCGCCGAGTTGGACGAAGAAAACCTGGCGTTTGAGGCCGAGGGAGGGCGACGCGGCGATCAGGCGGGCGGCCATCCGCAGTTGGTTGCCGGCCGTGGTGCCGGGGAACTGAGTGGTCACCGCGGGCGAGGCCCCGAGGATCGAGTTAAGCAGGTCGGCGCTGACGATCGCGTCGCCGGTCGCCCCGCCAAAGGCGGTTTCAAGCAAGGACTGCTGGCTCTGGGCGAAGAGGTCTTTCTGGGCACGGAAGCGGATTCCGTCGAGGCTGGTGGCGCTTGAGGTACTGCCCGCGAGGGTGGTGGCCCCGCCGGTGCCCACGGCATACTGCGCGACGCGGTTGCCGACCTGGAAGGTGTTCTTCCCGGCGAGGCTGATCGACATCGAGATGCGGTCGCTGGAATTGAAAGCGCTGAGCAGGTCCGCTACCCGGCCGCCCCAGCCGGTTTGGGTGGGCTTGTCGGGGACGCTGTGCTGCCACTGGACTTGCTGGTCGCTGTGGGAGAAGAGTTGCGGCGGCAGGGGGACGCTGCGGGCGGTGTACTGCGCCTTGGTCGTTGGGTAGACGAGCGTGCCTACGTTGCCCACGAGGGCGGCCTTCCCTGCGCCAAAGAGCTGATGGACCTCGGCGAAGGAGGGGTGGAGCGCCCACTCGCGCCCGTCGCTGGTGCGGGGGCGGAAACCGAGTAGCCCGGTCTGGGGGAGGGCGAGGTTGGTGCGGGCGGCGGCGTAGGCGGCGTAGCCGGAGCCGGTCGGCACGATGAGGTTGTTGGCGTCGTTGCCCCCATTGAGGAACAGGCAGACGAGGGCCTTGTAGTCGGGGGCGATGGCGGCTGCGCGGGGCGGAGTCTGCGCGACGGCGGTGGCGGGCGAGGCCGCGGCGGCCATCAGGCGGAGGCTGCCGAGGGTGGACAAAAGGCCGGTGGCGCCGACGGCGGAGCAGCAGGCGCTGCCGAGGAACTCGCGGCGGGAGACTTCGGGGGCAGTTTTCTTGCGCATGGTCGGGGCTATTTCTGGATCGCGGCGGCCGGGGTGGTGAGGGTGAGCAGCAGGGCGGTGCGGACGCGGTCGAGCGCCGCGGTGCTCGCGGGCAGCGCGGTGAGGGCGGAGCGGATGCGGGCCTGCGCATCCGCGGAAAGGGAACCCGCGGCGAACACCAAGTTGAAGTGGGCGACCAGCGCCGCCGAATCATTCACGAGGGTGAGCTCGTGGGTCAGGTCTGGCGTCAGCGTGTACGGCGCGGCCGGCGTGGGCGCGCCGTTGGTGGTGGGCAGCGTCGCGTTCACGAAGGTGCGCAGGAAGTTCGGTACGCTGATCGCGAAGTTGTCGTCCGTGATTTCGAATTCCGGCACCACGAGTCCGGCCGCGGCGAGGGGGCCGGGCAGCACGTAGTCCGAATGGTAGAAGTTGAAGACCGTGGGCGAACGCAGCGCGGCCTGCGCGATGCTGCCCTGCACGCCGTCGAGCCGGGTCCCGGAGTAGGCGCTGGGCGCCATATTGATCTGCGCGGCCGTGGCCGGGCGCGGCGTCGCGCTGGTGATGGGCTGTCCGTCGACCGTGACGCGGAAGCCGACGTAACGGCCGCTGCTCGTGGAGGCCTTCAGGCCGCGGAGGATGCCGGACAGGCGCAGGATCGGCTCCTTGAGCTTGCCGAAGCTGGGCGTGGCCGCGACCTCGGCGGAACGGGCCTCGTGGTCGGTGAGGATCGCCCGGACGACCGCGCCCAGGTTGCCTCGCACGCCGGCGCCATCGTCGATGAAGCGCTGGGCCACGCGGTAGACGTAAGCCGGGCTCGGGTTGCTCGTGACCAGACGCTGGATAAGCAGCTTGGAGATGAACGGGGCCGTGTTTGGGTGCTGGAAGAGGGCGTCGAGGGCGAGTTGGAGGTCCTTCGCCCCGCCTTGGCTGGCCGGGATCGGGGTCGCCAGCACCGGGGCGAGGTTCTTCGGGCCATCGTCGTGGAAGGCGGGGAAGAGCTGCAGCGCGTTGTAGTAGTTCGCTCCGGCGGTACGGAATGCGTTGGCGTTGCTGGAGGGGTAGGCCCAGCCGGTGAACACCTTGGCCAGTTCCGTGATCGTGGTCTGGTTGTAGGTAGGGATGGGCAGCCCGTCATCGCCCAACAACAGGGTCCCGTCCGGCTGGAGGCGCACGAGGCCGATCGAGAAAAGCTGCATCACCTCGCGTGCGTAATTCTCGTCGGGAGTGGTGAGCGCGGCGCCGGAGGCGTCGAAAGTCGCCTTCGCGTTGCGCAGCGAGCTAAGGTACTCCGCCATCATCGGATTGAGGGTGACCCGTTCCAGCAGCGTCCGGAAGTTCCCGAAGGCCTCCTGGCCCAGGAGGTCGTAGTAGGCCGCCAGCGGCTCAGCGCGGCTGTCATCGCCGAGGGCGACGTCCGAGACCACGAGGATCTGGCTGAAGGCGAAGGCGACGCGCTGGCGCAGTTGGTCGGGGGCGGTCAGCGCGAGCTTCCACCAGGCGGATTGCCGGTTGGGCGGATGGATGGCGTTCCAGTTGGTGAAGCTCCCGGAGCCCCCGAAAGTCCGGCGATCGTCGACAATCGCGGTGCGGTGAGAGCTGAAGGGCAGCGCCATCTGCGCGTCGAGCCAGGCGTTCACGCTCCCACTGGTCAGGGCGTCGATCTCCCCTCGGGTCGGGCCGAAGGTCGTCTGGGTGAGGAAGCGGGCCGCCTCGTTGGCGGTCAGGCCGGTGAGTTTGGCGGCGGGTGCCGCGGCGGGGGCGACAAAGGCCCGCGAACCTGCTCCGGCGATGAAGCTCCCCTTCAGCTCGCCGCCGGGATACTTGGCGGAGTCGATGCGGACGGCGATTTGGCCGTTGCGCAGCGCCGCTTGCAGGTCCGCGGCGGAGTAGGGGGCCACGGGGGCGAAGGTCCAGAGTGCACCGCTCACTTGCCCGACGGGCAGCGCGATCACGTAGTCTTCGTTCGCGCCGAGAGTGAGGTGCGCCGTGGTCTGGGCCGCGCTCAAGTTGGCGAAGGAGAGGTTGACCGCCGCGACGGTACCCGAGGAACTGAGCAAGATGGTCGCGGTGCCGTAGCCGGTGGAGCCGCCCGTGGCTGCGGTGGTTGGCCGCACGGTCGCGATGAAGAGCGTCGCGGGACTGTCCCCGATGGTAACGGTGGCCGAGCGGTTCGTCCCGATCAGGTAGTTGGGGCCGGGCGCGACGGTGACGATGACCGAATCGGTGCCCTCGCTCTGGACGTCCGGGTTGGGGATGACGGGAATGGTCACGGTGGGGCTGCCCGCCTGGAAATTGACCGTGCCGGCGAGCCGGCCGTAGTCACTGCCATTCACGGCCGAGCCGCCGACCGAGTAACGGACGGTGAGGGGGCTGAGATTCCCTCCGGTGCGGGTGAGGGTGAATTCGCCCGGACGAAGGCCGGACTCGTCGGCTGAGGCGCGGCTAGCGACGATGGTGATCGTGGGCGGATCGATCGGGGTGAGATCGTAGACCTCCACGACGGCGATGCCGGAACCGGCGTTACCCCCGACCTGGATGCCGTAGTTGCCGGGGCCGAGATCAACCATCACCGCGGCGTCGTTGGAACCCGAGGGAAACGCGAAGGCGCCGGCGACCCCGAAAGCCGCCGAGAGCAGCCCGGCATCCGCCGCCTGTGGGTTCGCCGGCACGCTCCAGTTATCGTTGCTGGCGAGCACGCGTCCGCTGGCGTCGGTGAGGCGCAGGGTGGGGTCGGGCAGGGTCCCAGTGAGACCGAAAGCCCCGAGGGCGGGTCCGGCATTGCGGACGAGCAACCGGCGGGTGCCCGCGCCGGGGGCGACGACGAAGCCGATGATCGGGCTGGTGGTCGCGGTGACCTGCAGGCGGGTGGAGAGGTTGACCAGCTTCGCGCCCGTTTCGCCGATCTGGTAGACCTCGACCAAAGTCTCGCCGGTGGCTCCGGTGGCATTGGCGACCTGCGCGGTGTAGCTGCCGGGCCGTAGCGTCGTGACCAACGCGGAGTCTCGGCCGCCAACCGCTAGGGGAAAGGCGCCCACTTGGGCGAAGGTGGCGGCGAGAGCGGCCTGGCCCGCGGCGGGCGTGCCCCAGTCATCGTTGGAAGCGACGCTCTTGCCGTCCGCGTCGAAGACCGTGAGGACCGGGTTGGCGATGGTCCCCGTGACCCCGAAACCCGCGAGGGTGGGGCCCACGGCCCGGATCAGGACCTGCCGCGGCTCACCGGGTCCGACGACGAAGCCGGCGGTGAGGATGTTCGCGCCGGCGCCGGTCTGGGCACGGGTGGAGAGGTTGATCAGCCGGGCCTCCTGGGCGGACGCGAAAGGGGCGGAGGCGAGCAGAAGCGCGGCGAGCGGGAGCAGAAGGCGGCGGAAGCAGTTTCCGTTCATGGGGAGGGAGCGGATGGATGGCAGGGCTAGGGCCAGAGACGACCGCGGCGGCGGTTGAGTTGCAGCAGGATGGCGTCCCATCCTGCTGGGTCAACCGCGGGCTCTACGACGTCCGCTACCAGGTTTCCACAAGGTCGCTGGTGATCCGGGCGGCGAGGGCCTCGGTCAGGAGGGCGAGGGTCTGGTATTCGGCTTGGAGTTGGCCGCTGTCGGTGAAGACCTCGCGGCGAACGCTGATTCGGCGATCGCTCCAAAGGCTGCGCCCGGTGCGGGGATCCCGGAGGGTGCAGGCGGCGGTCAGGGTGACGTTGAACTTGCGGGCGAGTCCGGTGTCGTCGGCGCGGGCGGCGGCGATCTCGCGACGGTAATCGACGAGCGTGAGGGTCAGGGCGGCCTCGGCCGAGCCGGGGTCGGGCCGCAGTTCGACGCGGGCGTCGCGGAGCAGCGCCTCGCGGAGGCGGGTCGAGAGCAGGGCGGCACCCTGTGGCAGGGCGATCCGGGAGTCCGCGGGGGCGACGTGGAGGGAGCGGAAGGCGGGGGCGGAGCCGGTGCCCAGCCGGTAATGGGCGCAGCCGGAGGCGAGCAGCGCTAGCAGCAGCCAGGCCAGAAACGCGGGGGGGCGTGGCATCGCGGGCCCGGGCGGCCGGGCGGGATCGGTCAGAAGAAGAAAAACCGCTTCTTCTTCGGTTGCTCCTGGCCGGGAACGGGAGCCGGGGCGGGTTGGCCGGAAGCCTTGGCCTCGACCTCAGCGAGTCGGCCCTTGGCGCGGGTGGCGATCGCGGACTCCGGGTAGGCCGTGATGGCCTCATTGTAGAACACCCTGGCCGCCTTGAAGTTGGAGCGCTTGTAGAAGTAGAAGTCACCCATCCGCATCTTGCTCTCGGCGAGCATCGTCTTCATTCCGTCGAGGCCCTTTTCCGCGGTGGCGATGTTGGTGTCGCCCGGGAAGAGGAGCATAAAGTCCGTGAAATAGGTGATGGATTCCTTGGTCGCGCCCTGATCGTAGTGCGGGCCGTCGACGAGCGAGGCGTGCGTCTGAGCCAGCTTCAAGTAGGCGTCGGGGGCGAGGAGGCTCTGCCCATAGTTGTTGATCATCCGGTCGAGCGCATCGATCGCGTTCTCGATGTTGCCGAGCTTCTGGTGGCCGCGGGCAATGTTCATCAGGGCGAGCGGCGCGTAGTCGCTGTACGGCGCGTTCGCGAGGATGGTCTCGAAGAACTCGAGAGCCTTGTCGCGCTGGGTGAAGCCGGGCAGCGTGCCCCAGAGCATCCGGCCGCGCACGCCGTCGAGGAGGGCGCTGGCGATCCGATATTGCTCCCCGACGATCTCGTTGAACCGGCGGGTGTTGGGGTAGCGGGACAGTACCTGTTGGTAGTCCTCGAAGCCCTTGGCGTAGTCGCCGAGCGAGAGGCGCAGGCGCGCGGAACGGTAGAGGGCTTCCGGGGCGTAGATCGAGTTCGGGTACTTCTTGGCGACCGCCTGATAGGTGCGGACCGCACTGCGCCGGCTGCCCCCTTCCTCGGATTCGCGCGCCCGGTTCATCTGGTCGAGGGCATTGCGGCCATCGGCCCCGGCCAAGCCAGAGAGGGCGCCGCCCTCTACCCGCCAGCCGGACTCCTTGGTCCAGACGAGTTCCGCCCGGGCGACCGGCACCGCCACGCCCAGCAGGCAGGCGATGATGCTGAGGGCGGGGAACAGCCGGACGGGAAAGAGATACTTCACGGGAGAATCACCAGCGAAGCAGGGCACTTCCGTAGGTCAAGCCCGCCCCAAAGGCCACGAGCAGCACAAGGTCACCGCGGCGAATGCGGCCGGCGCGGTGGGCCTCGTCTAGGGCGAGCGGGATTGAGGCGGCGGAGGTGTTGCCGTAGCGGTCGAGGTTCACGAAGAAGCGATCCGGCGGTAGCTCGAGGTACTCCGCGATGGCATCAATGATGCGCTGGTTGGCCTGATGGGGGATCACGAGCGACACCTGATCCGCGCGCAGGCCCTGTTGTTCCAGAATTTCGCGGGCGGCGTCGTCCATCGCGCGGACCGCCAGTTTGAAGATCTCCTTGCCGCGCATCTTCAAGAAGGGACCGCGTTCGCCCGGTGCGGCGGGCGGCACACAAAGGAGGTCCGCGTTGCTCCCGTCGCCCCCGAGCCGGGTGCCGAGCAGGCCCCGCCCCGGCTCGTCGCTAGTACCCAAGACGACGGCCCCGGCGCCATCGCCAAAGAGCACGCAGGTGGTGCGGTCTTGCCAATCCACGAGGCCCGAGAGCTTCTCCGCGCCGATCACGAGCGCGTGCCGGTAGCGACCGGAGGTGAGCAGGGCGGCGGCGGTGTCGAGCGCGTAGATGAAGCCAGAGCAGGCCGCATTCAGGTCAAAGCAGGCCGCGTGGGTGGGCACGCCGAGTTTTCGCTGGACGTGGCAGGCGCAGGCCGGCACCGGGGTGTCCGGCGTGATCGTGGCGACGATCAGCAGGTCGATGTCGGCCGGGGTCAGCCCCGCCTGAGCGAGGGCTGGAAGCGCGGCGGCGACGGCGAGATCGGAGGTTTCCGTGGCGGGCCCCGCGAGCCGACGTTCCCGGATGCCGGTGCGGGTGCGGATCCACTCGTCGGAGGTTTCCACCTGGAGCGCGAGGTCGTTGTTGGTTACGATCCGTTCCGGGGCGTGGGAACCGGTGCCGAGGATCACGGTGGAGCGCATCGTCATCGACGAGGAGGGGTCGGGCGGCGGCGGGAAATCCCGCTCAGGCCGCTGCCGGGGTCGCCAGGACCTGGTTCGCGCGGGCGATGTCCGCCTCGATGTGGCGGTTCATATCCGCTTGGAGGATCTCGCCCGCCGCCTTGAGCGCGCTGACGATGGCGTGGCGGTTGGAGGAACCGTGGGCCTTGAGAATGTTGCCGTTCAGGCCGAGCAGCGGGGCGCCGCCGTAACGTTCGGGGTTCATCCGGTCCTTGAGCGAACGGAAGGCCCCGCTCGCGAGGAGTGCTCCCGTGGCACGGAGGGGGTTGGCCCGCAGCTCCTCCTTCATCAGATGCGAGAAGAACTTCACCAGCGACTCCCAACTCTTGATCATAATGTTGCCGGTGAAGCCATCGCACACGACTACGTCGACTTGGTCGGTGAAGACTTGGAAGCCCTCGATCGGACCGACGTAATGGATCAGGTCGCCAAGGCGCTTCAGCTGCTCGTGAGTCTCCGTAATCAAAGCGGTGCCCTTGCCCTCCTCGGTCCCAATGCTCATCAGGCCGATCCGCGGACGCTCGATGCCCAGCATCACCCGGCAATAGTGGCTGCCGAGGATCGCGTTGTGGACGAGGTATTCGGTCTTGGCCTCCGGATTGGCGCCGGCGTCGAGCAGGACAAAGTGCCCTCCGCGCCGGGGGCCGATCGCGGCTAGGGCAGGGCGGGCGACGCCCGCCATCGTGCGGAGCTTTAGGGTGCCACCGGCCATCAGCGCGCCGGTGTTGCCGCACGAGACGACGACCGAGGCGGCGCCGGTTTTCACGAGCTCAATAGCCCGCACCATCGAGGCGTCTTTCTTGCGCTTCAATGCCTGCATCGGCTTGTCGGTCATCGTGATGACCTCGCTCGCGTGCAGGAGTTGGAGGCGATCGTCCGATACCAGTTGCTCCTGGCGCAGGTGGCGCTCCAGTACGGAAGCGTCGCCGACCAAGGTGATCGGCGGCAGCTGAGGCAGGGAGGCGCGGGCTAGCTTGACGGCCGCCACCACCTCGACGGGCCCGAGGTCTCCGCTCATCGCGTCCACCGCGATGCGGGCCTCGGCGGTCGGGGGGGAGCCCATCGCCTGAAGGGGGAGGACCGGGGTCGAGCCGGGAGGCTCAGACCTCGACGTTCAGCACCTGACGGCCGCGATACATCCCGTTCTTCGGGTTCACGCGGTGGGGGCGGAAGGCCGTGCCGTCGGTCGGGTCCTTGGCGAATTCCGGGGCCTTGAAGGCGTTGGCCGCGCGGCGGTTGGCGCTGCGGCGTTTGGACTGCTTGCGTTTCGGATTGGCCATGGGAGGAAGGTGTTGAGGCGGGGCGGAGCAAGGGCGCCGCGGTTCGCACGAAGAAAAGGGTCCGGTTTTAGGCGGCGGCTCGGCCGGGCGTCAAGCGCCATTCCCCGCTGTGGGGCCTAGGCTCAGAGGTCCTGGAGGGCGATGAAGGCGCCGCCGTGGAGGTAAGTCACGGTGCGCATCAGGTTGGCGAAACGGAGGCCGGTGTTCCCCATCGAGAACTGGTAGCGGATGGTGGTGGGGAAACCCACCGCGTTGATCGTCACCGCGCGGGCGCCCTGCTCGTTCGCCGGATTGAGCTCGTCCAGCCGCCGGATCACCTCGTCGGCGGACTGGGGCGAGTTGAACTCGTCGCCGAACACGAAGATGCCCATCCGCATCCCGGCGTTCTCCTTGTCGTAAAGGAAGCGCATCGCGTTGTAGATGCCGGGGACGGGGTTGCTGACGGTATCCTGATCGTAGCGGCGGAGGGTGCGCTTGATGGCCTCGCGGGTCTGGGGCGAGTCCGGAAGCCAGCCGGCGGTGCCGCTGCCGCGGCGGCCGAGGATGAACCGGCCGTCGCCGTCGATCAGCTGGATGCCTTGCACGTTGGGGTAGGCGTCGAGGACGGTCTCGATGGTGCGGATGACCACCGGCCAGAGGCCGCCGAAGTTCGGGTCGCGCATCGAGCCGGAGGTGTCGACCACGAAGGCGAGGAAGTTACTCCCCACGGGGAGGCCGACCGGGGCCGGCGGGACCTCCTTCAGCACCAGCTCGTGGTCGGGCTTGCGCTGCCGGGCCGCGATCTCCTGGCGCAGTTCGTCTAGATCCACGAGGAGCGCCTGCTGGCCCCGTTTCTCTTGCTGGAGGCTGCGTTCCAGCTGGTCGATCATTGCCTGAAGCGAATCTTGGCGCTGGCGCGCTTCCTCCAGCCGCGGGGCGATGCGCTGCTGCTCGCGCCGCGCCTCGAGTTGGGCCGCCTCGATCCGGGTCAGCGCCGCGGCCTGTTCCGCTAGCGCGCGCTGCAGGGCGAGCAGCACGTCGAGCTGCTCGCGCTGCCGGGAGCCGATGCTGATCACGAAGATCAGGATGATCGCCCCGAAGCCGCAGCAGATGCAGTCGAGGAACGACAGGCTGAAGATCTCGCTCTGGCGGCGGCGGATCATGTGTCGGGCCAGGATTTGGACGGACTCACGAGGGCGCCCTTGGTGGCGTTGGCCAGTTCCCAGAACAGCCCCGGGGCCCCGGGATCGCCGGTCAGAAGCGGGAATAGGATCGTGCTGACCGGCACCCGGGGGGGGAGCTGGCGCGCCGCGATCTCGAAGAAGCGGACGCGGCTCGCCTCGTCGATGTCGCCTTCCAGCGCGAGGGAGTCGCTGCGCGTCGGCAGGCCGTCCGTGAGCAGGACGACGCTGTCGGGCAACCGGGGGAGCGACCGGAGGGTGGAGAAGGCGCGCTCGAGGTTCGCGGGTCCCTTTGGCACGATGGCGTTGAGCCGGGTGAGGATCTGGGTCATGGTTTCGCGGTCCTGCGGGTTGAACCACTCCTCTCCGCGGCCCGGGAGCAGGGGCACGGTCTCCTCATTGAAGACGAGGATTTGGAAGCGGGTGCCGGGTTCAAGGGCGGCCAGCATCCACGTCAGGGCCTCGATCACCTTGCGCCATTTCGGGGCCTCCCGCTTCTTGTCGTCCGGATCGAGCAGCCGTGCCGCGGCCCCGTCAATGGTGTCATCGAGCATCGAACCGGAGGCGCGCAGCACGAAGACCACGAATTCCCCGTGGAGCTTCACGCCGGTGAGGTACTGGCGGCGGTCGACGTTGGGCACGGGCACCGGCGGGGGCTCGGCCTCGGTCGGGAGGGCCTGCTTCTCTCCGAGGAGGGTTTGCAGGGCTTCGCGGAGCGCGCCGGTCTGCTGCAGCATCAGCAGCAGTTCGCGCCGGCGGTCGGAAATCCTGGTCTTGTCCTCCTCGACCCGCCGCTCGGCCTCCGTGAGGTCCTGGCGGGCCTGCGCCAAAGCGGCCGCCAGCCGGTCGAGGTCCTCTTGGTTGCGCTTCACCTCGGTCTGAATCTGTCGCAACCGCTCTCGGGCGAGGTCCACATCCGCCTGATCGACGTCGCCCTTCTTTGAGATGGTGAGCAAGAAGATGAGGAGCACCGCCCCGAACCCGCAGCAGATGCAGTCGAGGAACGAAATGCTGAACACCTCCGTCTGCCGTCGTTTCCGGGCCAGCTGGGACATCGCTAGGTGGCGGTCGGGCGCCGGTTCAGGCCGGTCCGACTGCCGGCGGCAGGCAGCGCACCAGCAGCAACTCCGTTTTTTCTTCCCCGATCGCCAATTCGAGGCGGTCGCCCGCCGTCAACGGGGCGTCCGGTTCCTCCGCGCCCGCGAGTACCCAGCGGCCACCCTCCTGCATAAGGGTCCACGCGGGGGAGCCGGCGGGTAGCGGCAGGGGCAGGTCCGGCTCTGCGGATGGCGGTCCGAAGGTGAGTCGACGTTGCCGGGGTAGGGGATGTGCGATTCCCCCCAATACCAGATGGGTGGGGGCGCTTTCCGGGTGGCCCGTGCTGCGGCGCGCGACCCGCAAACGCCACGAGCCGGCTGGGATCGGCGTGACGACGTCAAGGTCGAGCTCGGTCCAGACCGGGACCTCGGCGAGGTCGGCGGGTGCGTCCGCCGCCGCGAGGCCGAGCAGAGCGGCGCCTACGGCCGCGGCCTGAGGCGGGAGCCGGAGGATGCGTGCGGGCGTCACGGCGCGCAGCCGTGCCTCCAGCCCGGGAATCCGCGCGGCACGGTGGGTCAGTGCCACCGTCCCGGGAGCGGGACCGCCAGTCCGGCGGGCGAGCAGATCCTGCAGGCCCTGCGCGATGGCGGCGGCGGGGCCGGGCGCGTCAGCGGCGAGTTGCTCCCGCTTGGCGTTCATCTCGTAGGTGCGCGTGCCCGTGCCGATGACGAACCGGTGCTCGGGGGCGTCCCCGTGCAGGAAGTCGTGGACTTGGCGGAAGAAGGCCTGCTCCACGCGGCCGTCGGTCAGAATATCAAAGGCGGTCTGCCGCAGGAAGCGGTTGCCCAGCGCGGCTGTCAGCTGGCGGCGCAGCGTGGCGAGACCGGCCTGAGGCAAGTGCACGTGGGCTCCGCGCGCGAGCCGGCCCGCGCGTGGTTGCAGCAGGGTAAGGTCGGCCCCGGTCAGCCCGGCGTCGACCAGAACCGCGGGCAGGCTCGGGTCGCAGCCGGGACCGCGCGGGTCGCGCAGCGCGGCGAGGCCGGCATCGATGACCCCGATAAGGGGCAGCTTCAGTTCGTGGGCCAGGCCGAGGAGCAGCCCGATCCTTTCCTCCTCGATCGCGGGATCCCGGAGGTAGGCGCCCGGCACGGCTAGAACCACCCGGCCGGGCTTTCCCGCGACGGGTTCGAGGCGGGCGAGGAACTCGCGCAGGAACAGGAGCGCCAGCTCCGACGAAGAGAGCGTCTTCCCGTTGACCTGCAGCGCGGAGGGGTCGTGCCCGAGGCGCGCCCAAAACTGGAGGTCGATGCGGCGCGGATGCACGAACCACAGGTCCTCGGCGGCGCGGCCGAGCGTCACCGTCTTCCCGTCGCTGCAGGCGTAGCCGGGCCAGTCCCGGGCTCCCTGCCGATCCGGCACGAGGACCGGTTGCGGGTCGGTCCCGGCGGCGGCGCCGAGGGCGGCGATCAGGCCCGCATCCGAGAGTTCCAGTCCGAGCGTGGGCATCGGTTGGGGCGCGCTCACGCGACGGATCCCTCCTCGCGGGTCGGCACCTTCATCACGTCGATCACGGCGTCGCGGCAGTAGGTCTGGGTCTCGATGACCTGCGCCTCCTGCCGCGATTGCACGACGTGCATCAGGTACATTAGCCCCATAGAGAGCACGAGGGCCACGAGGGTGGAGTTGAAGGCGAGGCCGAGGGCCTCGATCACCGGGCTGATGTCGCCCTTGATCGCCTGCTCGGCGAAGGCCAGCGCGAGGCCGATGCCGCGCACCGTGCCGATGAAGCCGATGGCCGGGATGGCCCACGCGATGTAGCGCACGAGTGAGAGGGAGGAATCGAGGCGGTCAGCCGCGAGTTCGGCCCGTTCCTTCACGGCGTTGGCGGCATCCTGCACCGAGTGGGTCGCGTGGAACCGGTGCAGTGCGGCGAGGATGCACTCGGGCAGAAGGCGCCCCCGCCACCGCGACTCGCGTTCCACACTGGCGTGGAGTTCTCGGTGGCGGTCGAGCGCGTCCTCGGGCAAAATGCGTTCCCCGGGCTGGAGGTGCACGAAGTCGTGCCGGAAGAGGCTGCGTTCGCGCCGCAGTTCCAGCAGCTTGTAGCCGAGGAGGAAGGCGCCCCATAGGGCGAAGATGATCTCAATCTGCTGCTCGGGATCCTTGATGATGATGTGGAACGAGCGCTGTTCCGAATTCACGGCAGTCGCCCCCCCGCGGGCCGCCATCACCCGCTGCTTCAGCTCGATCTCTGCGACGCGCGGGCGGACGACGGCGGCGTAGTAGGGTTCCACGAGGGCGACGGCGAGCAGCAGGCCGAGGACAGGGACGAGGAAGTCCGCAGAAAGAATCCCCTTGTTGCGGGAGGGCATAGGAGTAAGAGGGTGGCCGGAAAGACGGCGGTCCGAGGTCTCAGGTTATGACGGTTTCCCCGGAAAGTTCAAACTCTCGGCCCGGCCTGCTTGCCAGACGACCTTTTTCCTCGCCGGGGTTGAATTCGCCACGAACCCAATTTTAGTCCGCCTTAGAGCAACCTTTGTGGTTCGCTTCCGTCCCCCTATGGAGTCCCCCGGCCCCTCCTGCATCCGCCCGATGAAATCCCGCTTGTTCCCTTTCGGCAGCGCTCTGGTTTCCGTCGCCCTACTCGCCGGCTGCCAGTCGGGGGTGGCACCCTCGAAGACCGCCACCGGTGCCGGTACCGGGGCGATGATCGGCGCGGCGGGCGGCGCCGTGGTCGGGAGCAATAGCAGTATGGGTGCGGGGACGGGCCTCGTCGGAGGCGCCGCGGCCGGCGCGCTCATCGGCGGCATCGTCGGCATGGTGCAGGATGCGAAGGACCGCCGGGAACAGGACCGACTCTCGCAGGAGCGGGCGTACCAGCAGGAAAGAGCTAAAAAATTGCAGGAGGAGGCGAAGGCTAAGGCTTCCCTGGAAGAGGAGCTCGCCATTGCCGAGGGCTTCCGAATTTCCGACCTCGAGCTCAACGAGGCCAAGCGCAAGCTGGATTCGGCGGCGGAACGGTTGAAGAAGCTGCAGGCCGAACGCACGGCCGCGTTAGCCAAGAAGAAGGATCTCGACGACGCACAGGCCAAGACGCTCTCCACCGAGGCGGAGATCGCCCGCCTGGAGGAAGAGTTGGCGCGCCTGAAGGGCGAGACGGTCCCCGGGGCCCCTCTGCCCCCGGGCGAACCGGCCGCAGTCTCCCCGCCGCCCGCACCCGGTCGGACCGGACCCTGAGCCTTTCGTCCCGTGCGCTCGCCCGTTGAATCCCGGTTTTTAGGCCTCTTGGCGCTGACCGGGGCGGCGTTGGTCGTCGGCGGGTGTGGCACGCCGGCCCATTCCGTGAAGGTCGATGCGATCGCGCGGCCGGCGCGGGCGGACGCCCAGTCTTACGTGCTGAAGTCCAAGGATCCGACCAAAGGGGAGGAGAGCCTGCGCCACCGGGAGGCGTTCGACTTTATCCGCACCGCGCTCGCCGGCAAGGGGCTCTATGAGGCGCCCTCCGCGGAACGGGCGGACATGGTGGTCGAACTGGATTACGGGATGGAGGCTCCGCGCTCGAAGATCGAGCGGGTGAGCGTGCCGGTTTACGCGCAGGTCGGGGGCGGGGTGCGTTATGACACCGTGCCGTCGACCGATTCCCGCGGTAATTCGACGCTCCGGACGGTGGCGGTGTACCAGCCGCCCCGGAACGAGATCGTCGGCTATGAGGAGGTGCCGCGAATGGTGACGGTCTACGAGAAGTACGTGCGCATCTCCGCCCGGGAGAACCGCCCCGCCAGTGAGGGTCGGCCGCCGGCCGAGCTCTGGAGCATCCACGCCAGCACGGAGGACGAGAGCAAGGACCTGCGGAAGTACTTGCCGATTCTGGCCTCGGCCACCGTCGACTACATCGGCTCCGACACCTCGAGCCAGCAGACGGTGAAGGTCCGGGCCGACGGTGCCGACGTCGACTTCATCCGCCGCCGGGGCGCTGAACCCGCCCCGGCCCCGGCGGTCCCGGGGCGCGGCTCCTGAGCGCGGCGGTCGCGGCCGCGGGCCAACTCGCGGTTGACATCCGGTCACCGGGGCGGCACCTCTCCCCCTTCCATGAGCATCGTCCTCGGTATCCTGACGTTCATCCTGATCCTCGTCTCGGTCTTTCTGGTCCTCATCGTTTTGATGCAGAAGTCGAAGGACGGCGGGATCGGCTCCGCCCTAGGCGGCGGAGCGGCGGAGGCCGCGTTCGGCGCCGACACCAACAACGTGCTCGTGCAAGCGACCAAGTATTCGGCGATTCTCTTCTTCGTCCTGGCCTTCCTCCTCTATCTGGGCCGCATCTACGAGCGTAAGGCCGATCAGGGCGCCGCCGGGGGCGCCCTCCCGGCCATCACCGCGCCCGCCGCCCCCGCGGCTCCTGCTCCCGCGGTGACCGTGCCCGCCACGCCGGCTCCGGCCGCTGCCGCGCCCGCTCCGGCGCCCGAGGCGCCCAAGAAGTAACCGGTGTTCCGGATGGGCCCGACTGTCCTTGTCCGGCCCGGTTGGTGGCGGCTGGGATTGGTTCTGGCCGCGTTGGGTCAGGCGGTGATGCCTGCCGCGGCCCCGAACCGTCCGCCCGAGCTCTCTCAGGTGGGCAAACCCGGCGAGCTCGAGGCCGCCCGCATCCTAGAGCAGTTTCGGCAAGCGGGGATCGCGGGGAGTTTCTATCTCGCGATCGAGCTGCGTTCGCTGCCCCGCCGGGGTGAGGAGCGGGTGTTCCCCGGCCGCCTCTGGGGTGGGCGCGAGGCAAGCGGTCCTGTCTTCCGGCTGGAGATCGAGGATAACCAAGGCGGGTCGCGCCGGCTGATCCTGAAGAACGGCGTTGAAGGCGGAGTCTGGCGCTGGGCGGGGAGTCGAGTGGAGCAGGTCGCCCCGGCGGAATCCGTGTCGCCGCTATTCCCCGGCGTTGAGGTATCCGCCTTTGATCTGCAGATGCCGTTCCTGTACTGGCCGGAAGCTCAGCTGGAGAAGCTCGCGCGGGCCTTTGGCCGACCCGCCTATTCCTATCTTTTCAAGGCCCCGCCCGGCTTTCTGGAGCAAGGGGGGAATTTTGCCGCTGCCCGAGCCTACCTCGACACCCAGTTCAACGCCCTGATGCAGACGGAACTGGTGGCGGCCAATGGCGGCGTCCTGAAGACGTTCTATCTGGTTAGCCTCAAGAAGGTCGGGGAGCAGTACCTGCCCCGGCAGGCCGATTACCGCAACGAACTCACCCGCGACAAGACGCGCTTCCAGGTCACTGGCGCCGCCCTCAATCTGCCGGTACCGGCCGGGGCCTTTGCGCCCGCGTCACTGGCGGAACCGTGGGCGCCGCCCTCCGCGGCTCTCGTCCTGCCCGTCGAATGAGCGCCTCGCCCCAGCCCAAGCGAGCCGTCGTCTTTGATCTCGATGGTACGCTACTCGACAGCCTACCGCTCGTCTTGGAGGCCATCCGCCACGCGTTGGAGCCCTTTGGGGGATCGCCGACGATGGACATCTTTGCCCGCCTCGGCGGCCCGCCGGAACGTTTTCTCGCGGACCTGCTCCCGGATCCAGTCCACGTACCCG
>JBILWD010000228.1:0-6194 GCA_044370095.1 Opitutaceae bacterium
ACGGCCGCCTGGCCCGCCTCAATGCCACAGTAGCCGGGCAGAATCGCTCCCGGGACGATGCCGCAGATGCCGGGGATGTCGCGCGGCACGAGGTCCGGCGAGACCACGGCGCAGTCGCAGCTGGAGGTGCCGATGACCTTCACCAGCACGCCCTCCTGGATCCCGCAGCCGACGGCGCCGTAGTGGACGTCCATCGCGCCGATCGCGATCGGGATGTTGGCCGGGAGCCCGAGGCGCTCGGCCCACTCGTAGCCGAGTTTCCCGGCGGGGGTGTGGGCGTCGTAGGCCTTCTCGTACAGGCGGTCGCGGAGTTCGGCCAGCTTCGGGTGCAGCATCCCGAGGAACTCCTTGTCCGGCAGGCCGCCCCAGCTCTCGTGGTAAAGTGCCTTGTGGCCCGCGCAGCAGATGCCGCGGGTGATGCGTTCGGGCTTGTTGATCTCCGAGAGCACGGACGGGATCCAGTCCGCCAGCTCGACCCAAGAATGAGCGGCTTCAAAGACGTCCGGCGCGACGCGGAGGCAACGCAGGATCTTGGCCCAAAACCATTCGGGCGAGTAGGTGTTGCCGCATTTCGCGATGTACTGCGGGCGGAGGGAGGCGGCGAGTTCGGTGATCTGCGCGGCTTCGTCGATGCTGGTGTGGTCCTTCCAGAGCCAGCATTGGGCGTGGGGGTTGCGCTTCCACTTGGGGCTGAGCGCGAGGGCGCGGTTGTTGGCGTCGACCGGCAGCGGGCTTGACCCCGTGGTGTCGATGCCGATCCCGACGACTTGGTCCCGCGCGAAGCCCCGCTTCTTCGCGGCGGCCGCGAGGGCGGCGTTCACGCTCTTCTCCAGCCCGAGGAGATGGTCGCCGGGGTGCTGCCGCGCGAGGTGGTGATCCTTCGGATCGAGGATCACACCTTGGCGTCCGCCCGGATAGGCGAAGACGGCCGAGCCTAATTCCTCCCCGTCCGCGCAGCGGACGACAAGCGCGCGAACAGAACTGGTGCCGAAGTCGATGCCGACGGTGAACATAGGTGAGAGGTGCCGGGCGGGCGGTGTGTCGAAGCTGGCACAGCCCGCGCGCGGAGAGCAAGCGTCGGTGCGTTACAACCAGCGGTCGAGCCAGGCGAAGGCCTCCTCCTGCAGCGCGGGCGGGAAGGAGTGGGGGAGGTCGTGGAAGGAGCCGCGGAAGCGCTCGGGCACGCCGGCCTGGGAGTAGGCGGCGGCGAGCTTGGCGACGGCGGCTTCCATCCCGTCGAGCGGAAATAGGTGATCGCGCCGGCATTGCTGCACCAGCAGCGCCCCCGGGGCGTGCAGCGCGGCCACGTCGGGGAGGTCAAGATCCCGGTGCAAGCCGGGCACGTACACCATCCACGTGTGGCGCAGGTGGCGGGGTAGCTGCCGGCCGAATTCGGTCATCCAGCCCGTGACGCACGCCGCGCGGATCCGGGGGTCGCAGCCGATGGCCAGCGCGGTCCGGAACCCGCCGCCCGAAAGTCCGAGGCAGCCGATGCGCGCGGGGTCGACGTCGGGCCGGCTGACCAGGTGGTCGACCGCGCGGAGGTCATCCCACGCGAGAAGCCCGGGCCAGGTAAAGCCGGTCGCGGCGATACCCTTCGCCGTCAGGTGCTCGTAGAAGGAGGCCATCCGGTCGACGGCGGTCGTCCACGCGGGTGACCCGGGCGGGGCGGCGCGGGCGGCGGCGTGGGCTTCCCGCACTTCCGGCTGCACGCGGTCCACCGGCAGTTCCTCGGCGCGGAGGCGGCGTTCGCCGAAGTAGAGCGCGTCGATCACGATCACCACGTAACCCCGGCGGGCGAGGGCCTCGGCCCAGGGGCGGCCGTAAGTGCCCTCCCGGAAACGGGTGAGGTGCTCTGGTTCGCCGGGGTGCGAGAGCAGCTTCTCGTGGCCCCAAGTGTAGCGGCCGCTGTGGCAGTGCAGCGCCAGCACGGCGGGGCGGCGGCGGGGCGGTCCATCCGGCACGAGCACCCGCGCGGGGATCGGCGCCGCGGGCTCCACGTGCAGGCGCAGCACCTCGAGGGTGAAGCCGACGCGCGCCTCGCGACGCAGCAGTTCCGCGTCGACCCGCGCGGGCGCCAGCGGAGCGCCCAACCGCTCGAGAAGGACGGGCCGGGCGGCCGCCTGCCATTCGGTCAGACTGCGCCACCGCGGGTCGGGGAACGACAGCCGGGGCGGATGCGCCCGCGCCAAGTTGGCGAGCAGGGGGTGCAGGTTGTGCAGGTCGGGGGCGTCGTTCATCGGTAGAGCAGGGGTGGCAGGAGGGGCGGACGGGGCGCCCGCGCGGCCTAGTCCCGGGGTGAGCAGCCCGGCCCCGAGCGCGGCTAGCAGGTCGCGGCGGGTGTAGCCGGTCGGTTCGTGGGCGCGCGCAGTCATCGCCGCAGGTTGCGCGCGCGGCGTCGCGGCCCCAACGCCAAAAAGTCCCCTCGGCGCCGGACTGTCTGGCCGCTCCGGGATTGCCGCGTGCGCCGGGGCCCGGCCTGCTCCGGGAACTCTCGTCCCCCGCCATGACCGCCGCCTCCGCCCGCCCGCCGGTTCCCACGCGACGCCGTTACGCCCTCGTGGGCCTCGGCTCGCGCCAGGAGTTTTACCAGGACGGCATCGAGGTCACGCACGCCGCGGCGGCGGAGCTCGTCGCGGTGTGCGACGTTAACCCGGGGCGCATTGAGCTGGCCCGGGCGCGCTCGGCGGTGCGCGGTGGGGCCGTGCCGCGGGGCTACTTGGCCGCGGACTTTCCCCGTCTGCTGATGGAGACCCGGCCGGACGTAGTGATTGTCACCACGCCCGATGCGGCCCACGCGGGTTACGTGGTCGCGGCGCTCGAGGCCGGCTGCGAGGTGATCACGGAGAAGCCGATGACGACCGACGCCGACTCCTGCCGCCGGATCCTCGACGCGTGCCGGCGGACGGGGCGGCACTGCCGCGTGGCGTTCAATTACCGTTACTCGCCGGCGCGCACGCAGGTGAAGGACCTGCTTTTGCGCGGGACCATCGGCGAGGTGCTCTCGGTAGATTTCCACTGGCTGCTCAATACCCACCACGGCGCGGATTACTTCCGGCGTTGGCACGCGCGGAAGGAGAACTCCGGGGGACTCTTTGTACACAAGGCCACCCACCACTTTGACTTGGTCAACTGGTGGCTCGGGGCGGTGCCCGTGGCGGTTTCGGCCGCCGGTGCACGGCGTTTCTACACGCCGGAGACCGCCGCGCGCCTCGGGCTGGGCGGGCCGCACGAACGCTGCCTGACGTGCCCGGTGGCGGCGCGCTGCCCGTTCCGTTTGGACCTCGCGGCGGATCCGCGGCTGCGCGCCCTTTACCTCGAGCAGGAAGCGCACGACGGCTACTTGCGCGACCGCTGCGTGTTCCGGCCGGACCTCGATATCGAGGACACGATGAGCGCGTCGGTGGCCTACGACAGCGGAGCCCTGCTCACCTACTCGCTCAACGCCTACAATGCGTGGGAGGGCTATCAGGTGGCATTCAACGGCACGGCAGGGCGGATCGAGCACACGTTGGTCGAGACCGTTTATCGCGACGGCGGCGCGGTCGCGCCGACGCCCGACGGCCCCGAGGTGCGCACGCGGGTCATCCCCCTGCGCGGCGCTGCCGAGGAGCTGACTCCGTGGCGGTCCGACGGGGACCACGGGGGCGGCGACCGGTTGATGCTGGAGGAGATCCTCGCGCCCGGCGCGGTGGCCGACCCGTACCTGCGCCGGGCGGATGAGCGAGCGGGGGCCGCTTCGATTCTGGTGGGTGTGGCGGCGAATCGCAGCCTCGCCACGGGCGCGCGCGTGCGCCTCGCGGACCTCGCGGGGGAGTTGCCGCGGCCGGATTACCCGGTGAGGGCGCCGGCGGCCCGCGCCTAGCGGAGCAGCTCGGCGAGGGGCGCCTGCAGGGCGGCGGCCCAGCGCGTGTAGCCCTCCTCGCGCGGATGGAGGAAGTCGGGCATTACCGCGGCGGGCAGGGTGCCGTCGGCGGCGAGAAAGCTCGGGCCGACGTCAAGAAAGGTCACGTGGCGGCCGTCGGCCAGCGGCGCGAGGCCGCGGTTGATCTCGTTCACTTGGAGGCGCTGCGGGTGGTCGGGCTTCTCGCCACGCGGGAAGACGGCGAGCAGCAGCACGCGCGCCTCCGGCACGCGCCGGCGCAGTTGCCCGAGGATTGCCTGCACGCCGGCGACCGTCTCGGCGGGGGTGTTGCGCGCGGTGGTGCCGTCGCGCTCGAAGCCGGTGTTGTTGGTCCCGATCATCAGCACGACGACGCGGGGCCGGAGCCCCTCGAGCGTGCCGTGCTCGATGCGCCACAGGACGTGCTGCGTCCGGTCGCCGCCGATGCCGAAGTTCGCGGCGCGCAGCGGGGCGAACTCGCGGTCCCACACTCCCTTGCCGCCATTGGGGCCCGGGCGGCGCCAGCCGTCGGTGATTGAGTCCCCGAGGAACAACACGTCGACGCCGCCGCGGGCGGCCTCGACGACGAAGCCCTCGTGGCGCTTGAGCCAAGCGGCGTCGCGGGGGGCAGGCTGGACGGCGGTGTTGGCCGCGGCTGGGAGGACGAGGGCGGCGAGGAGCGGGAGGACGCGGAGGGAGCGCACGGGTTCAGAAGTTGAACTGGTCGATATTGTCGCGGTTGAAGATGAATGGCTGGCCGAGGAGGATCTGGTCGCCCTTGATCTCGAAGGTCGCGCCCGCGGCGGTGCGGAACGAGCTGGCGCCGGGCTTGAGCGTGCCCTTGGCGAGGGCCACGGCGGCCTCGACCGCAAGCGCGCCGAGGTCCTCTGTCTTCCAGAGGATGACGCTGTCGGTGACGCCGTCCTTCACGTAGCGGCGGTTCTCGTTGGGCAGGCCGAGCCCGATGACCTTCACTTGGCCGGCCTTGCCCGCCTGCTTCACCGCCTCGGCGGCGCCGGGCACCGCTGGCGAGCAGATGTTCATCAGCAGCCGGAGGCCGGGGTGGGCGCTGAGCAGCGTGGTCGCCTCGGTCTGCGCCTTGTCCTTCTGGTCGTCGCAGGGGCGGACTGCGACCAGCTTCATCCGCGGATACTTCTCGGCGAGGCGGGCGCGGATGTGCTTGAGCCACTCCTGCATATTGGAGGCGGTGAGGGTGGAGAGGATCACGGCGAACTCGCCCTCGGCGTTGGTGAGTCGCGCGGCCTCGTCCATCAGCGTGTGGCCGATGCCCTCGGGGGTGGCCTGATTGACGAAGAAGGCGCGGGCGTCGGGCAGGGCGTCGGCGTCGTAGGTGATGACTTTGATCCCGCGGGCCTGGGCCTTGCGGAGTGCGGTGGAGATGCCCTCGCGGTTCTCGCAGGCGGCAGCGATGACGTCGACGCCGAGAGTGATCCAGTTCTCGATGATTTCGTTCTGTTTGGCGGGATCGGTGTCGGTGGGGCCGTCGAAGAGCAGGTCGACGCCGAGGGCGCGGGCGGCCTTCTCGGCACCGGCGCGGCAGGAGATGAAGTAGGCGTTGCCCTTCGACTTGGGCAGGAGCGCCACGGTGAGGCGCTTGCCACCACCGGCGGCGTCGCGGGCGGCGTCGGGGGCGCGGCCGCAGCCGGCGAGGAACACCAGACCGCAGAGGAGGAGGGAGAGGACGGGCTTGATCATCAGGGGGAGGGGTGGGGGACGGGGCGGGCGCGCCGCGCGGCCCATAGTCTTGGCGCGTTGCCGGCGGCCAAGGCAAGCAGGAGGAGCGCGCCGGTGAGGAGCCCCGCGATCTCACGCGGCTGGCGGGCGTGCACGAGGCCGTTGTTGAGGATGGCGAGGGCGGCCACGCCGAGCAGCGTGCCGTGAACGGTGCCGCGGCCGCCGAAGATGCTGGTTCCGCCGAGGACCACGGCGGTGATCGCCAGCAGCTCGTAGCCGGTGCCGGCGTCGGCGCGCGCCTGGCCGAGCCGGGCGGTGTAGATGACGGCGGCGAGGGCGGCGATCAGGCCGGAGAGCACGTACACTGCGGCCAGTTGCCGGGCCACGGGCAGGCCCGCGTGCCGCGCGCCCTCGGGGGCGAAGCCGTGCGCGCGGCAGGCGCGGCCGAAGGTGGTGCGGTGGACGAGCAGCCAGATCGCGGCCGCGACAGCGGCGAAAAGCCACGCCTGCGTGGGCAGGCCGAGCCAACGGTCCTGACCGAGGAACAGGAAGGCCGCCGGGAAGTTGGTGAACGTATCCGCGCCGCGCGTGATTGCTTCCGCGAGGCCCCGGAACA
>JBILWD010000039.1:0-18194 GCA_044370095.1 Opitutaceae bacterium
TCGTAGAAGGCGTCGCAGAGGCAGGTGGCCATCAGCTGGACCCGCCGGCCGGTGAGGGGAGTGCGCTCGCGGTTGAGCATAAGAGTGTGGTCGAAGCTGCGCCGGGTCGGGGCGCTGGCAACGGGATTTCTCGGATTTTCCGGGATGGGGTGGGCCGCGATTTTCTCGTGACGCCGTCCCGGCGGCGGCTTTGCTCCCGGCGATGCCCCGAACCGTCTATTCCGCCGCCCTCGACTTCGGCGCCACCAGCGGCCGCGTGATCCTCGGCCGTTGGGATGGCCGCCGGCTCGGTCTGACCGAGGTCCACCGTTTCCCGAACGCGTTCCGCAGCCTCGCCGGCCACGACTATTGGGACCTCGGCACGCTCTGGCACGAGGCGCAGGCGGGCCTCCGCGCCGCGGCCGCCGCGCTGCCGCGCGGGGCGGTCCTCGCCTCGGTGGGCGTCGACTGCTGGGGCGTAGATTATGCGTTGGTGAACGATGCGGGCCGGCTGGTGTTCCCGGTGCACGCCTACCGCGATGCCCGCACCCAGGAGGGTCTGGGGCGGCTGGCGCGGACTCCTGCCGCGCTGCAGCGCCTCTACGCGGCCACGGGCATTCCCAACGTTTTCTACAACACGTCGCTCCAGCTCGCGGAGACCGTCGCCCGCTGCCCGGCCATCACCGACCTCGCGACCCGCTGCCTCCTGCTGCCGGACTATTTTAACTTCCTGCTCTCGGGCCGGATGGAGAATGAGTTCACCGTCGCGAGCACCTCGCAGCTGATCGATGTCCGGGCGCGAGACTGGTCGCGGGCGACGCTCGACCACTTCCGCCTGCCGCCCGGCTGGTTCACCCCGCCGCTGCCCGTCGGGGCCTCGCTCGGCCGGCTCCTGCCCGCGGTGGCCGGTGCGACGCCGCAGCTCCGCCGCACCAAGGTGATCGCGGTGCCGGGGCACGATACCGCCTGCGCCTACGACGCGATGCCGGCGGATCCGGACGGCGGCGATGCGTTCCTGAGTTCCGGGACCTGGTCGCTGCTCGGTTTTGAGAGTGACACCCCGGTGCTTGGGCCCGAGGCGCTGACGGCCCGGGTGGCCAACGAGCGGATCGCCGACGGCCGGTACCGTCCGTTGACCAACGTGCCGGGCCTATGGCTCCTCGAGGGCACCCTGAAGGACTTCGCGCGGCGGCCGGGCAACGACCGCGAGTGGGCGGCCCTAATCAAGGCCGCCGGCCGGCTGCCGGCACCGGCGGGGCTCCTGCAGGTGACCGATCCGGCCTTCACCAACCCCACCTCGATGCGCGCGGCGATCGATGCGCACCTGCGGGCCCGGCGCCTGCGGGTTCCGGCCGACCTCGCCGGTTACGTGCGCCTGATCTGCGATTCGCTGGGGCGCGGCCACGCGGACGCCCTCGGTGCGTTCGAGCGGATGACCGGGCGCCGCTTCCGGCGGATTTTGATCGTGGGCGGCGGTTCGCGCAACCGGTTGCTCTGCCAAGCCACGGCGGACGCGGCGGGCGTGCCGGTGGTGAGTTTTGCGCTCGAGGGCACGGCGGTCGGCAACCTGGCGCGGCAGCTGATCGCGCTGCGGGTCGTGCGCGATCTGCCGACCTTCCGGCGCCTGTTGGCGGCCGATCTGGCGCAGACCGTGTACCAGCCCGCGCGCCCGCGGACCTGAGCGGTTTCAGGCAGGTCAGAGCCCGCCGTCGCCGCTCTCCGGTTTCCCCGGGGAGAGGCGATAAACCTCGAACCGGTCGCTCGCGAAAACGCGGGCGCCGACCGGGAGCGTGACCGCGGCTCCGTCGCGGAGGTGGCGGTCGATGAGGGCGTAGCTGGGGGCAGTGGCGACGACGCCGGCCTCGAGGGGGTGGCCGCGGTAGAAGAAGTTGGCCGCGAGGTTGGCGCGAATCCGGGCCTTGGTGGTGTCGAGGATGTAGTGCGGCCCTTCGAACCAGAGGCGGCGCTCCGCGAGGGCCGAGTAATAGAAGTGGACCCCCATCAGCGTGCGGTCGAGTGCGCCCCAGTGGTCGCCGCGCATATTCTCCGGGGTGAAGGCGTTCGGGACGAGCACCGCGTCCGATTCCGTGTGCTGGCGGATCCAGAGCAGCGCCTCGCGCAGGTCTCGCATTTCCGGGTCGGGCCGGAGGTCGCTGGCGGTGCGCGCCCATTCGCCGAGGCCGGGCAGGTTGCGGCGCCACCAGAGGGAGCCCTGCATCCCGACCGTAAGCACCAGCGCGAGGGTGCCGGTGGCCAGCAGGCCCCGGGTGACCGCGGGGCGTTGCGTCCAGAGGGGACCCCGGCCTGCGCGCCAGACCGCGGCGCGGCGCCAGGCCGCCACTAAAAACCCAGCGGTGAGCACCGAGAGCGGCAGCCGCATCATCAGGATGAGGTAGAGTTCGCCGTAGCTATTTAGCTCCAGCAGCAGGCCCATCGCGAGGCACGCGACAAAGAACGCCCCCAGCCAGCCGACCAGCAGCGGGTCCCGCCGGGTGCGGTCGGCCCCGACGAGGTAGGGCAGCGCGAGCAGGCGCACGCCGCAGGTCCCGGCGAAGATGGCGAGGGCACAGAGGAGTTGCGCGCCCCAGCCGGCGGTGCGGCCGGGCAGCCAGGAGGCGAGGGCGGCGGTCAGGGCGGGCAGGTTCTCCTTCCAGAAACCCGTTAACTGGAACACGTGGAACGGGTGCAGCCGGGCGTCGCCGCTGCGCCACGAGGCCATCGTCTCAAGGTAAACGACGCAGAACGCCGCGAGGAGGACTAGGGCGCAGGCGACCGTGTCCCAAGGGAGGCGGCGGGTGCGGAGCCAGCGCCATCCGGCCCACAGTCCGAGCGCGGCGAGCACCACCGGCACGAGGGTGCCCTTGGCGCCGGTGCCCGCCGCGGCGAGGAGGCCAACCCAAGCGTAGCGGCGGAGGTCGCCGGCGGGCGCGCGGTGCCAGCGGTGTACGGCCAGCAGCAGGGCCCCACAGTAGACCATCCCGAGGAAGAACGTGGGGCTAACGAACAGCCAGCGCACGAAGAGGCCGAGGAATAGGGGTTCGCCGTAGGAGGGGCGGAGGGAGACCTCGCTGACGAAGACCAGCAGGAGCGCGGCGAGGACCCCGCCCCAAGGGGTCCTCGCCAGCCGTCGGCCGAGGAGGTAGGCCTGGGCGACGAGGGCGAGCCCGAGCGGGGCGTAGACTAGGCGCAGCAGCAGCGAACCCAGCTCGAGGCCGGTAGTCCACGAGGCGGCGGCGGCGTGGACCATCATCAGATAGTGATACTGAAGCGGGGTGCCGGCGAGGCTGGGGTCGTCGAGGGGCCAGGTGTGCTTGATGACCCCGGCGCGGCTGATGAGGTAGACCCAATCGTGGAAGATCGCCCGAGTGGGCAGACCGTCGGCCAAGGGCGACTCGGCGTACATCTGGCTCGCCGCCATCACGACGGTACCGAGGAAGGCGAGGGCGAGCGCGGCGGCGAGGCCCGCGTGGTGGCCCGCCAGCCGCAGCCGCAGGAGCGGCCGCCCGCGCTGCCGGCGTAGGTACACGGCGAGCGCCAGCCAGACCAGGGGGCTCCAGAGGTGAAGTTCACGGTGGCCCGCGGCGGCGGCTCCGAGGAAGCCGAGGGCCTCCAGGGCGAATCCGGCCGGCAGGGCGAGGGCCAGCAGCCCGCCCCAGCCCACGGGGCGTCGTTCGGCCCAGGCCAGCGCGACCACGCCCGGCAGCAGCACGTAGGCCAGCAGGTAGGCCGCGTAGGTCAGCAGGCCGCCCCAGTCATAACCGTTGCCCCGGACCAGCCCGAACAGCGCGGCGGCCAGCACCAGCCCTGCCGCGCGCCAGAGTCCCTCAGGGGCGAGGCGGAGGCCCGGCATGGGCAGGAGCGAGCGCAGCAGCGGATTCACGGTGGGGGTCTTTTGGGCGGGGTAGCCCAGGGGGTTCGAGGATCAGGGCGGACCGCGCCGGAGCAGGCAACGCCCTTTTCCCGCGAGTTTCCGCTTCTCTTGCCCCCGGGCCCCCGGTAATCGCACCCCGTGCCCAAGCCCGAAGCCGCCCCGACGATCATCTTCTCGATGCTCGGCGTCTCCAAGAAGATCGAGCGCAAGGAGATCCTGCGCGACATCTCCCTGTCCTTCTACCTCGGCGCCAAGATCGGGGTGCTGGGCCTCAACGGCTCCGGCAAGTCCTCCCTCCTGCGCATCCTTGCCGGCCGCGATACCGAAATCGAGGGGCGTCTTCACTTCGAGCCCGGCTACACCCTCGGCCTCCTCGAGCAGGAACCCCAGCTCACCCCCGGCGCCACCGTCCGCGCCTGCGTCGAGGAGGGGGTGCGGCCCCTCGCCGATCTCGTTTCCGCCTACGACGCGACTTGGGACGAGCTGAACGCCGCGACCGACGACGCGGCCAAGGACGCCATCCTCGCCCGCCAGGGTGAACTCCAGGAGAAGATCGACGCGCTCGACGCTTGGGACACCGCCCCGCAGGTCGAGATGGCGATGGAGGCCCTGCGCTGCCCGCCCGGGGATCAGCCCGTCGACGCCCTTTCGGGCGGTGAGCGCCGGCGCGTTGCTCTCGCCCGCCTCCTCCTCCGCAAGCCGTCCATTCTGCTCCTTGACGAGCCCACGAACCATTTGGACGCCGAGAGCGTGCACTGGCTCGAGCAGCACCTCGCGCGTTACCCGGGCACGGTGATCGCGGTGACCCACGATCGGTACTTCCTCGACAACGTCGCGCAGTGGATTCTCGAGCTGGACCGGGGGCACGGCATCCCTTGGCAGGGCAACTATTCGTCGTGGTTGGAGCAGAAGCAGCGGCGGCTCGCCGTGGAGCAGCGCACGGAGGACCGGCGGCGCAAGGCGATGGCCCGCGAACTCGAGTGGATTCGCCAGTCGGCGCGCGCGCGCCAGGCCAAGTCCCAGGCCCGCATCAACGCGTACGAGGCGATGCTGCGCGAGGATGTGGCGACGCAGGAGCGCGAGTTCGAGCTGATCATCCCGCCCGGCCCGCGGCTGGGCACGCTAGTGGTGGAGGCGCAGGGTCTCGCCAAGGCCTACGGCGACCGGCTCCTGTTCGCGGATGTCTCCTTTGCGCTACCGCCGGGTGGGATCGTCGGGGTCATTGGGCCCAACGGCTCCGGCAAGACCACGCTTTTCCGCCTCATCACCGGCGCCGAGCAACCCGATCAGGGCACGTTGCGGCTGGGCGACACCGTGCGGCTGGCGCACGTCGACCAATCGCGCGATAGCCTGCCGGACGGGGCGACGATCTTCGAGGCGATTAGCGGGGGGGAGGAGATCCTACGACTGGGCGGGCGCGAGGTGAACGCCCGGGCCTATTGCGCCCAGTTCGGGTTCACCGGTGCGGACCAGCAGAAGAAGGTCGGGATCCTGTCCGGCGGTGAGCGCCACCGCGTGCACCTCGCCCGCTTGCTGCGGGGTGGGGCCAACGTGCTGCTCCTGGACGAGCCGACCAACGACCTGGATGTGAACTCGATCCGCGCGCTTGAGGAGGGCCTCGGCCAGTTTGCCGGCTGCGCGGTCGTGGTTTCCCACGACCGTTGGTTCCTCGATCGGGTGGCGACGCACATCCTCGCGTTCGAGGGCGACAGCGCCGTGTTCTGGCACAACGGGAATTACTCGAGCTACCTCGAGGATTTCCGGCGGCGGCGTGGGCGCGAGGCCGACCAGCCGCGGCGGATTAAGTACCGGCGGCTGGAGCGCTAGGCGCCGGCCGCCGGCGGGCCGTTCAGGGCGTGGGGGGCAGCGGGCGCAGCTCGTCCGGCGAAAGCTGGCCGTCCTGGTTCCCGTCGAGGGCGCCCAAGCTGCGGGTCGCGTTGGCGAGCTCCGCCGCCGCGAGCACCCCGTCCTCATTCGCGTCGAGCGCCAGCATCACGAGGTCCGCGGGATGGGCCCGCGTGGCGCCCGCAGTCGGGGCTGGCCGCGTCGGACCGTTCCCCGCACCCGCGCCGTCGGGACGACCGGGGCGCGTTTTCCCAGTCGCCGGCGGGGTTTGGGCCGGCCGGCGGGGGCCGCCGCGGTGGGGATGGAGCTCGGCGCTGGAGAGGCTGCTGTCGCCGTCGGTGTCGAGACCGCCGAGGGTGATCGGTGCCTGAGTTAGTTCCGTGGCGGAGAGGGCGCCGTCGCGGTCGAGGTCCATCACGCGCACCAGCGGGTGACCGCGGAAAGCGGGGCCGCCGTGGCCCCTGCCGGGATGGTCGGGGGCGGGGCTGGTCTGGGCGAAGGCGGCCGCGGCGAGCGGTGCGAGGAGGGCGAGGGAGCGGAGGATCATTGGGACGGGTGCCTCGCGGGCCGCCGCCGCGCTCCGGGGGGAGCGCTGGAAAGCGGGGTCCGCAGGGGACGGGCGTCATTTAACCCCGGCCGTGTTCAGCCCCGATGTGGTCCGCGCCGGAAAGTTGTAAGCCCGGCGTAAAGGTTTGGTGAGCGCGCCGGGGCGGCCCCGCCCGTCGCTTCACGCCGCGGCGAGCGTGAGTTCCGCGCGAAAGCCGCCCGGCGCGCGGTTGGCGAAGCGCACCTCGCCCCCACAGGCGGCGATGCTGGCGCGGACGATGGCGAGCCCGAGCCCGACCCCGCCGCCCTCGCGCGTGCGGGCGGCCTCGGGCCGGAAGAAAGGTTCGCCTAGGCGGTCGAGGTCGGCCGCGGGCACGCCTGGGCCCTCGTCCTCGACCGCGAGGGTGACTTGGCCTGCGGCCGTCGAGCCGCGGAGTGTGATCGGAGTGCCTCCTGGGCTGTAGCGGGCGGCGTTGCGCACCAAATTGCCGAGGGCGCGGCGGAGCAGGTCGGCGTCGGCGGCGACGCGCAGGTCCGGCGGGAACGCGAACGCGACCGAATGCCCTGGGGCCTCGCGGGCCGCGACCTCGCGCGCGAGCGGCTCGACGGCGACCGGGCCGAGCGTGATCGCCCGCGGCTGCAGCCCTGCCTTGGTGAAGGCGAGCAGCTCGTTCACGAGGGTGCTGATCTGCTGCACTTCCTCGCGCACGTCGCCGACCGTGTCGCGGAGGCCCGCGGGCGCTTGGTCGGCGAGGATCCCGGTCGCGAGTTGGAGGCGGGCGAGCGGCGAACAGAGCTCGTGGGCCACGTCGCCGAGGAACCGTTTCTGGCCGTGCTGCTGGGCCTCGAGCCGGGCGGCCATCCGGTTGACCGATTCGCCGAGATGCCCGAGCTCGTCGCGGCGGCGGGTGTCGACGCGGGTGTCGAGCCGGCCCTCGGCGATGCGACCGGTGGCGGCGGTGAGGTCGCGCAGGGAGCGGGTGATTCCGCGCACGAGGGGCAGCCAGAACAGGATGGAGAGGGCGAGGACGGCGCCGGCGGCGAGGAGCCAGGACTGGAGGCCGAGGAGGTGGAGGAGGCCCGGCAGGGTATCGAGGCGGGCGAGCAAGATGAAGGGAGGCTGCCGGCCGGGGCGTTCGCGCTCGGCGAGGGCGAAGTTCACGCGCAGTCCCACCCAGTAAGCGGGCGGATCCTCCGTGCGGGAGATGAAGCGGAAGGGGCGGAGCTCGGCCGCGCGGAAGGGCGTGCCTTCGCCGCGGAAGGGCCCCTCGCCGTCCGGCCGGGGGCGCAGCGTGAGGCGTCCGTCCGCGGTTTCGCCCGTTCCGGAGCGGACCGCAGGCTCAGTTCCCTCGGGCCATTCGCCGCGGTCGCGGTTCAGGCCGCCCAGGAAGGGGCGGGGTGGCCCGCGGAATTCGAGGCGTTCGCGCAGCGCGGGCGGCAGGGCGGCGCGTCGGCCGGCGAGGGCGAGCCCGCCCGGAGCGTGGAGCGAGAATTGTGCGCCGTAGGCCTCGCCAAAACGCGCGAGCACGGCGTCCCGCGCGGGGCCCGGGGCGGCGGCCGCGGCTTCGCCCGCGATCACGTTAAACAGCGCGTGCACGCGGTCTCCGCTGGGGCCGGCCACCAGCGCACTCCAGCCCACGCCACCTTGGGTGATGAAGAAACTGGCCCCGAGGATCGCGAGCAGCAGCAGGTTCGCGGCGAGCCAGAGCGAGACCTTGAGCGAGAGGGGATAGGTGACCTTGGGCACGAGAGGTGGGGACGCGGTGGCGGCCGAAGAGTTAGCCGGCGCAGGCGAGCGCGGCGAACCGTTTCCGCCCGCTTCGTGGATTCCACGAGGCCCGGTTCCGGTGCAGCCCGATACCGCCCGAGACGCCGCCCCGCTATAACGTGAGGATGAATTCGCCCCTCCCTGCCGCGCCGGTGGCTCCGTCACCCGGTGCGTGCGAGGACCCGGATTTCGCCGGCCTTCGGGAGGTCGGATTCCTGGCCCTCTCCGCGGATTTCCTCCGGATCCCCGCGTTCGTGTCCCCGCTCTTCCCGTCCACCAACCCAGTTCCTGCCCATGAGCTCCCTCCTATCCTCACCTGAACCTGTCCGTCTCTCCGCCTTGCCGGCCCCCGTGGCCGATCCGGGTTATCTCAAGGTCGTGGTCGCCTTTGACGACCAGGCCGCGTACCGCCGCGCGCTGAAATTGTGTGTGCGTGTCTGCAGCGAGCTGGAGGAGGGGCTCCGCGTGCAGCCGCTGCCGTGGACGCCCGACTACCTAGGGCGTTCCGACTGGCCGCCGATCAGCCCGCGGCAGGCGGCCGAGGCCGACATTGTGGTGGTCGCCGCCTCGGAGCCGGAGGAGGTGCCCGCGGTGGTCCTCGCGTGGGTCGAGCAGTGCTGCGCTCAGCCGCGCTCGGCCGCGGGGCTGCTGGTGGCGCTGCTGGGGGACAGCGGCGATGACGACTCCAACTCGTTCCTCGCCGAGGCGCTGCGTGCGATCGCGGCCCGAACGCACTTCGCTTATCTCGCGCCCGAGCACCTCGGTGAGCTGCCGGTGGGCCGCGATCTCGCGCCGCGCTCGCCCCGCGCCTCGCCTCGGCGGGCGGCGGGCGGCTGAGCGGCGGGCGCTTTCGCTTTGCCTCGCGGGGGCCGCGGACGCAGCGTCCGGGCCCCTATGCTGCTGGAACTGCCGCCGGGCGAATTCGCCGGCTACATCTTCGATCTCGACGGAACCCTCGTGGACACGATGCCCCTGCATTTTCGCGCGTGGGCGGCCGCGATGCGGGAGGCCGGGCTCCGCGAGGCCCTCGATGAGAATCTGTTCTACGCCCTCGGGGGCGTGCCGACGCGCAAGGTGGCAGAGATCTTCGCGGCGCATTACGGCCTCAGCATCGACCCAGACGCGATGTTTCACCGCAAGGAGGCGCTGTTCCTCGAGTTTCAGGCGGAGGTTCGGGTGATCGAGCCCGTCGCCGCTATCGCGCGCCGCGCGGCCGGGGTCCGGCCCGTGTCCATCGCCTCCGGCGGCCCACGGCTGATCGTCGAGCGCTCGCTGGAGATCACCGGGCTGGCCCCGCTGTTCCCCGTGGTGGTGACGGCCGACGATGTGACGCACGGCAAGCCCTCGCCCGATATGTTCCTCCTCGCTGCGCTGCGGATGGGGGTGCCGCCGGCCGACTGTCTCGTTTTTGAGGACGCCGAACCGGGCATCCGGGCGGCGGAGGCGGCCGGGATGCGGTGGGTGCGGGTGCCGAGCCGGCCTGCGACGCCGACGAGCCCTTCGACTTTCGCTCAGGGCGCGGGCGCGCCGAACGCGGAACGCAGGTAGGCCAGCACAGCTTGGCGTTGTAGCGGGGAAAGGATGGCGCCGAATGCGGGCATTGCGCGCGCCTCGTTGCCCTGCTCGATGAGGGCCAGGAGGACGTGATCCGGTTTCGCGAGGCGGGTCCGATCCGCGACAAAGTTGGCCGCCCCGCCTGGGATACCCCGGCCGTCGGGCTGGTGGCAGCCCGCACAGTAGAGCCGGTAAACCTCCGCCCCGGCCGCGACGAGGGCGCCCGGCGCGCGCAGGTCCGCTGCGCTCTCCCGCCCGCCGCGCGTGCCCTCGCCCGGCGCCGCGAGCCGCGTGGTGCCGCCCGTCGTGCCGCGGCCATCGCGTCGGCGGTTGAGGGTGTAGTAGGCGAGCGGGTTGGCCAGCGGGCCGCCCTGGGCTGCGCGCAGTTCCGGGAGCGAAAGCTCGTACACGAACCCGGGCTCCAGCTCGCGCGGGATGAGTTCGACCGATAGGCCGTCCGCGGCCGGGCGCAGTGCCGCGAGCGCAACCGGCGTCTCATCGACGCGCGGCGAGCCGTAGCGGGCGTGGTAGAGGTAGCGGAAGCGGCGGAGCGGGAAGCGCGCCGGATCCGCGAGGTGCGCGGGATCGGCCGGCTGGGTGAACGTGAGCCGGAAACCCTCGTCCGTGAGCCGCCACGACCGCACCTCGAACCCCGCCTGGCCGTCCCACCGCACTCGCTGCAGCCCGTCCTCCCCCGCGCCCCAGCCCGCGGTAGCCCCGAGGTAGAGGGCGCCGTCGGGCCCGAAGGCCGCCCGCGTTGACCCGGACTTGAGGCGTGCCCCGCGCACGTGCGGCGGGGCGTCGTTGCGCCCGAGGAACGGGAAACACGCGCCCTGCCAGGTGCCGGCAACCTCCTCGAGTTCCGCGCGCACCACCAGCCGGCTGTAATCGCCCACGAAGACCTGGCTCGCGTAGGGCCCGAAGGCACCGCGGGTGGTGTCCCAGACGGGTTGCCCGGGCGACTGCCCCATCGGACCGTGAGGAAACACGATCGCCGGGGTCTTCAGTCGCTGCCACAGGACCTCGAGGCTGAGCGCCGCGGAATCGTGGCCCGGCTCCCACTTGAGGCCGGAGGGATGCCCGTGGAAATCCCCGGCCGCGACGTGCAGCAGCCCGGTCGAGGGCTTGTAGTCGCCCTGATTGTCGGTGGCGAACAGCGCGCCTTCCGGGCTGAGGCCGAGCCCGTTGGGTTGGCGGAACCCACTTGCGAATGGCTCGCTGCGCCCATCCGGCGTGATCCGCAGCATCCAGCCCCGCCAAGGGGTTTCCGAGCGGTGGCCGGAAAATTCGAGGACGTCGCTGAGGCTGCGCCGCCCGCGCACCGGCAGCTTCGGGTAGGCCGCCTTATGCTCCGGGCCGCTGGTCACAGTGGACTCCAGGGACGGCGCGCCGAGAAAGGCGCCCGCGGCGTCGCGCGCGAGGCCGAAGAAGAACGCGTGGTAGTTCGGCGAGAGCCCCCAATCGCCGCCGATCACGGAGAACGTTTCCGCCGCGCCATCGCCGTCGAGGTCTTCCGCGCGCAGGATCTCCGGTCGGTGGGCGATATGGATCCGTTGGGCGGAATCGGCGATCAGCCCGGTGGGTTCATCGAGGCCCGCGGCGAAGCGCCGCCACGTCCCGTCCCCGGCGCGGAGCCAGACCTCGCCGTCGCGGGTGGCGACCACGAGCTCGCCCGCGGGCGTGAAGGTGAGGGCGGCGATTGCGGGGCGGATCCTGGGGGGCGGGGCGACGTCCTCAATCACGTAACCGGCCGGGGCCGCCGCGGGGAGCGCGAGCGCCAGCGGCAGGAGGAGTCGGCGTAGTTTCACGGCGCGCCCTCCCACGATACCTCAAGGATTAGAGCGCCGGCGGCATCTCGGCCCAGCGCGGCGGGTGGCCGACCCTCGATGACGTGCCACCAGCGGGCGTCGCCGCCGGCTGCGGGCAGGAAGCGGCGCACCAGCCCCCGGCCGTCGGGGCGGGCGGACAGCTCTTCGCGGACCGGCACGCCGTCGAGCGTGTAGCGGAACTCGATGGCGGCGGGCCGCAAGGTGTAGCCCGTGAAGACCAGCGCGGGCGCAGTCTCCGGCCGGCCGCGGCGGAGCGGTGCCGGGCCGTCCTCGCGGTGGACGACCGGCCCGAGGAGCCGCGCGGCGGCGATGAACTTCCCCGGACCGGGCCGCGCGGGGGCGAGGTCGAGGAAACCGCCGGTCCAGACGTAGCTCAACCCGCCGCGTGCCGGGTCGTAGCAGAAGTTAACCCCGCCGGGTAGCGCGACGGCGAAGCTGCCCGGGGTGGCCCCTTCCGGGAGGAGCACCCGCTCAACCCGCACCTCAGCCCGGAGGGTGGGGAAGAGCAGCGTGAGTAGCAGGACGAGCGGGGCGCGGGGGATCATCGTCGGCGGACCGGAACGTGGCGGGAGGCGCGGGGGCTTTCGAGCGGGAAAGCGGCCGTGGCTTGCCTCGGTCGAGGAGAGCGGACAACGCTCGCGCCTGCGTATGCACCACTCCCCCTTGGCGACGCGGCGCAGTTTCCTCGGCGGCTTGGCCGCGGGGGCCGCGACCCTCGGTTGGCCCGCGCGCGGGACGGCCGGTGAACCCGAGCGTCCGCTGGGCGTCGCCCTCTGCGGCCTCGGTAACTACAGCCGCGGCCAGCTCGCCCCAGCGCTCCGCCTCACCCGCGCGTGCGCGTTGCGGGGTGTCATCACCGGCAATCGCGACAAGGGCCTCGCGTGGGCCCGCGAGTTCGGGTTCCCGGAGCGCAACGTCTATTCCTACGCCACGATGGCGCGGCTGGTGGACAATCCGGAAATCGACATCGTCTACGTCGTCACCCCCAACGCCCTGCACCCCGAGCACGTGATCGCGGCGGCCTGGGCGGGCAAGCACGTCATCTGCGAGAAGCCGATGGCCAACACCGTGGCCGACTGTAACGCGATGCTCGCCGCCTGCCGCGCGGCACGCGTGCGCTTGTCGATCGGCTACCGCCTGCACTTTGAGCCCAACCACCGTGAGCTGCGGCGGCTGGCGCGAGAGGGGGACTTCGGGCCGCTGCGGCGCCTCTCCGGCGGCCTCGCCTTCACGATCAACCGCCGCGTCTGGCGGGTGGAGAAGGCCCTCGCGGGCGGCGGCCCGCTGATGGACATCGGCATCTACTGCGTGCAGGCGGCGTGCCTCGCGGCCGACACGGATGGCGCGGCGCACGCCACCTTCGCGCCGGTCGCTGTGCGGGCCCGCGAGCACCCGAAGCGGCGGCCGGACCTGTTCCAGGACGTCGAGGAGGGGATCACTTGGGCGATGGAGTTCGCCAACGGTGCGGAGGGCGAGTTCAGCACCAGCTACAACGGGGGCGAGGACCGCTTCCGGGCGGAGGGCGAGCGCGGTTGGCTCGAGTTCGCCCCGGCCTTCCCCTACGGCGGCATCCAGCTCCGCACCAGCGCGGGCGCGCCCCGGGTCGGCGCGGCGCCGCAGAGCCAGCAGGCCCTGCAGATGGACGATTTCGCGCGCTGCGTGCGCGAGGGGCGGGAATCGCCCGTGCCCGGCGAGATGGGGCGCCGGGATATGGTCATCCTCGAGGCCATCTACCGCTCGGCCGCGGCCGGCGGCGCGCGCGTCGAGGTGAAGGTCTGAAACCCCCGCGCCTCAGCGGCGCAGCAGGTTGTACTTCGCGATCGCCCAGAGCGCGCGGAAGCCGTCGCGCCAGCCGATCTTTTTTCCCTCGGCGTAGGTCCGGCCGTAGTAGCTGATGCCCACCTCGAAGATCACCACGCCGAGGCGCGCGACCTTCGCGGTGATCTCAGGCTCGAAACCGAAACGGTTCTCCTCGATCTCGATCCGCTGCAGCACCTCGCGGCGGAACACCTTGTAGCAGGTCTCCATATCCGTGAGGTTGATGTTCGTGGCCATGTTCGAGAGCAGGGTGAGGAACTTGTTGCCCACCATATGCCAGAAGTAGACGACCCGATGCGGTTGGCCGCCCTGGAAGCGCGAGCCGAACACGACGTCCGCCTTCCCCTCAAGGATCGGCTGCAGCAGGCGCGGGTAATCCTGCGGGTCGTACTCCAGGTCCGCGTCCTGCACCACCACCACGTCGCCCGTCGCGGCGCGGAAGCCGGTGCGGAGGGCGGCGCCCTTCCCCTGGTTCACCTCGTGGTAAAGCACCTTGTCCACCAGCGGCGCGATCTCCGTGCGCAGGAGGTCCCGCGTGCCGTCGCGCGAGCAGTCGTCGACGATGATGATCTCCCGTTCCGCCACCGGCGCGGCGCGCACCCGGTCCACGATGTGCCGGATGGTGCGGACCTCGTTGTAGCAGGGGATGACGATAGAGAGTTTCATACGCCGGGCGTGACCGTAACGACGGCCGAGCGGGGGAAAAGGTTCAATTTCCCGGCTCGGCGCGGAGGCGGAGGCGGCCGTCGGCGAACTCGGCCTCCAGCGGTGCGCCAGGCGAGGCCCCGGTCCGCCGGGTCACCGGGCGGCCGGACGCGTCCCGGAGGATGACGAACCCGCGGTTCAGCACGGACGCGGGGCTGGCGGCTTGGAGGCGCTTCCAGAGGGAGAGGAGCTGGTGAGAGGCGAGCTCGATGCGGGGCTCCGGCGAGACGCGCAGGAAGCGGCCCCGCGCCTCGGCGAGTTCTTGGCGGCGGAGCTGGGCGAGGTGCCGCAGGGCGGCGCCGAGGCGGCCGCGCAGATCGTCGGCCCGCTGCCACGCCTGCTCGACCCGCGCCGCCGGGGACAGGAGCCGCAGCCGGGCGCGCGCGTGGTCGAGCGCGGTGCCGTGGCGCTCGAGCGCGGCGTCGACGCGTTCGTCGAGGCGGTCGCCCGCGTGGCGGGCCCGCTCGAGGGCCGCGATGAAGCCGCTGGTGAGCAGCTCTGCGGCGGCGCTCGGCGTCTCGGCGCGGTGATCCGCCGCGAAGTCGCAGAGAGTGAAGTCGATCTCGTGGCCTACCGCGGAGAGCACGGGAATGGGCGACGCCGCGACGGCGCGCACCAGCGGCTCCTCGTTGAAGGCCCAGAGGTCTTCGAGGCTGCCGCCGCCCCGGCCGATCACGATCAGGTCGAAGCCGCCGACCTCCGCCGCGAGCGCCAGCTGGGCCGCGAGCTCCGCCGCCGCCCCCTCGCCCTGCACGCGCGCGGGCAAGATCACCACGCGCCCGCGCCAGCCGCGGCGCTGCAAAATGCGGAGGAAATCCTGCACGGCGGCGCCGGTCGGCGAGGTGATGAAACCCACGGTCTGCGGCAGCGCGGGCAGGGGGCGCTTGCGCTCCCGGTCGAAGAGGCCCTCCGCCGCCAGCCGCGCCTTCAGAGCCTCGAACTCCCGCTGCAGGCGGCCCACGCCGTCGTCGACCACCACCCGCACGATGAGCTGGTGCTGGCCGCGAGCCTCGTAGACCGAGACATCGCCGTGTACGATCACCTGCAGGCCGTCCCGCAGCCGCACGGTCTGGCGGGCCGCGTCCCCGCGGAAAAGCACCGCGGAGAGTTGGGCGCCCGCGTCCTTGAGCGAGAAGTAGGTATGGCCGCTAGCCTGTGCCCGCAGGTTGGAGATCTCCCCGCGGATCCAGACGCTGCCGAGGGTCCCTTCCAACAGCTGTTTCACCCGGCGGGTGAACGCGCTGACGCTCTCCGGGCGCGCTGCCCCGGTGGGTTCAGCGGCCTCGGCTGGGGCTGGGGCGCCGCGGCTGGTCACGGGGTGGCCTTCCCGCGGGCGAGGTGCCGGCGTACCATCCGCGTGGCGAACACGAGGCCGAACAGGAGCCCGGCCGCGAGGAACGCGACCCGCCCGCGCCCCTGCGCGAGGGCGTCGCCGAAGAGCATCACGCCCGTGCCGAAGGCGCCCTGCACCAACACGGACCACCCGAGGTAGCGCCCGAAGGGCACATCGGCTAGGCCTAGCAGGTAGTTTTGGACAAAGAAGGGCGGGCCGGGGGTTACGCGTACGAGGATGATCAGGCCGGTTGCGTCCTCGCCCGAGGCGGCGGGCAGGCGGTAGCCGAGCCGCTCCACGACGCGGGCGAGCAGGGGGCGGAGGGCGCGGCGCGCGAGCCAGTAGGAAAGGGTCAGATTGGCTGCGATGGCGGTGATGCCGCAGAGGAGGACCACCGGGGTGCCAAGGCTGGCGCCGAAGAGCGGCCCGGCCGCGAGGCTGAAGGGCGAGATAGGAAACCCGAACAACGGCAGCACCGCCATCGCCCCGAAGAACGCCGTGGGACCCGCCGCGCCGAACGCGGCGAATGCCGTCGCCCAAGCCTGCCGCGCTTCTTCGAGCAGGCGCGCCCCGCCGAGAAAATAGATTCCCGCGGCCGCCAGCGCTCCCCCGAGCACCACCGCGACCACCAGCGCGGGCAGCCACTTGGGGCGGACGGGAGTCGGAACGGGCGCGTCGGCAGACATCAACCGCAGGCTGCCCGCGGCGCCACCGGGCGGTCAAGCGCCACGCCGCGCACGCGCTTTTCCGCATTCGACACCCCGCCTAGCGCCGCGATGCTGATTGCTTTCCCCTATGTCCGTGGAACCCGCCTGCAGCCTGATCGTGACCTGCCGCAACCCCGGCGCGCGGTTGGGCCCGACGCTGGCCAGCGCTCTGGAGCAGCGGCGGGCGGCGGTGGAGGTAATCGTTGTGGACCAGGGCTCGAACGACGGGACGCCGGCCTGGCTGGAGGCGCGGCGCGGGGAGTTCGCCGCGGTGGTGAATCTGCCCGGCGCAGGCCGCGTTGCGGCCGCGAACGCCGGGATCGAGCGGGCGCGGGGCGATTGGGTCCATTTCCTGCGTCCGGGCGATCGCCTGGCCGGGGACGGGGTGGTGGCCGAGGTGCTGGTCTGGGCCCGTAAGACCGAAGCGGGAGTCGTGGTGGGCGAGACGGCCTCCGACGAGGGCGAGTTGCGACGCTTGCCCGCGCGCGTGAATGCGCTCGCGGGGGAATTCGCGCCGCCGCCCGGCACCTTTTACCGCCGCTCGCTGTTCGCCGAGAACGGGTCGTTCGAACCGGAGTTACCGACGGCCGCGGACTACGAGTTCCAGCTGCGGTTGTGGAAGGGCCGGGTCCGCTTCAAGCCGCTCCCGATCCGCGTCGCGGCGTGCGGTACGCATCGGCCCGCTGCGGGTCCGTGGATCGGCTGGCGCGAGGAGGTCGCGGTGCGCCGCCGTTATTTCCCGCTCCACCGGTCACTTCCGTGGGACGCGCTCGGCCTCGCGCGGGCGGCGTGGCGCGGCCTGCTCCCGGGGCGCGGCTAGCGGGTGGACCCCTTTGGTGCCCGCGGGGGGTACCGGCGGCTTCCCATTTTCCTCTGGCGTTGCCGTCCGCGCGCCCGGTGCGAAGGCTCCGACCTATGGTCAAGTTCGCCCTCTCCCTGCTGGCCGCCACGACCGTCCTGAACGCCGCCCCCGTGCCGCCCCCGCGCGACCTCACGGCCCTCTTCGCGGCGAACGCGGAACGGCTTGGCCCCGTCCTGCGCGACCCCGCCGCGCACCGCGTGCAGGTCCTCGTCGCCGAGCCGGTGCTCCTGCCCGATGGTACGCTTGGCGTGCGGCGCAGCACCTACGGTGATCCCGCGAGATACTTCTACCCTGCCAGCACGGTGAAGCTCAGCGCCGCGGTCGCCGCCCTGCTCGAGCTCAACGCGCGCAACGCCCGCGACGGCACCGCCTGGGGCCTCGCCACCCGCCTCCGCGTCGAGCCCCGTTTCCCCGGCGACCGCCTGATCGACGGGGATGAGACGAACCGCGAGGGCGGCGCGCTCACCGTCGGGCACTGTATCCGCCGCATCTGCCTCGTCAGCGACAACGCCACGTTCAACCACCTCTACGAGCTCGTCGGGCACCGTCGGCTCAACGAGGTGATGTGGGAGGCCGGCTTCACCTCCTTCCGCCTCCACCACCGGCTGGCCGAGCCGCGGCCGGACGCCGAGCAGCGCCAGCACCGGCCGGTCGTCCTGGAACAGGGCGTCGCCACGCTGCGCCTCGCGCATCCCGACAGCACGCTGCCGCTGGTGAACGACCTCTGGACGGACCAGCGTCTCGGCGTGGCGCGGATGGAGGGCGGCCGCCGGATCGAGGAACCGCTCGCCTTCGACACCAAGAACGCGGTCCGCCTGCAGGACCTGCAGGACCTGCTGCTCGCGGTGGTGAAGCCGGAGCTCCGCACCGGCCGCGTGGGGTTCCCCGGCTTGACGGTGGAGCAGCGGGCTTTCCTCGTGCGCGCGCTGGGCGAGTACCCGCGCGAGTCGGCCAATCCGGTCTACGACCCCGCCAAGTACCCGGACGATTACGTGAAGTTCGTCCTGCCGGGACTCGCGCGGGTCATCCCCGCCGCCCACCTGCGGATCTACTCGAAGGTCGGCTGCGCCTACGGCAACTCGATCGAGAACACGTGGATCGAGGACACGCGCACCGGCCGGGGCTTCGCGCTCGCCGCCGTGGTGTACACCAATCCCGACGGCGTGATGAACGATGACCAGTACGCCTACGAGACGCTGGCCTGGCCGTTCCTCGCCGCGGTCGCCGAGGTGGTGGCGCGTGCCGTGCTGGCGCCCTGAGCGGCTTTAGCTGGCGGGGGGAGGATTGCCCGTCGCCTGCACCTTGCGGCGGAAGATGGCGTTGCCGTTGGTCACATAGAGGTAGCCGAGGCCCGGGCCGGACAGGGTGCAGCTGGTG
>JBILWD010000229.1:0-6175 GCA_044370095.1 Opitutaceae bacterium
CGGACGACGACTCAGGGCAAGTCGGTCTGGCCCATCAGGTAGCGGTCGCACTCGCGCGCGGCGCCCCGACCCTCGTTGATGGCCCACACCACAAGGCTCTGGCCGCGGCGGCAGTCGCCAGCGGCGAACACGCCCTTGAGGTTGGTCGTGTACTTCTCGTGCTCCGCCTTGAGGTTGGAGCGCGCGTCGGTTTCGAGGGCGAGCTCCTTGAGGATCGCCTGCTCCGGCCCGAGGAAGCCCATCGCGAGCAGCACGAGCTGGGCGGGACGTGTGCGCTCGGTGCCGGGCACCTCCTGCGGCACGAACTGGCCCTTGTCGTTCTTCGCCCACTTGACCTCGACCGTGACCAGCTCCTGCAAGCGGCCCTGAGCGTCGCCCACAAACTTCTTCACCGTGGTGAGGTAGGTGCGCGGATCGGCGCCGAAGCGAGCGGCGGCCTCCTCTTGGCCATAGTCGACCTTGAGCGTCTTGGGCCACTCGGGCCAAGGGTTGTCCGCCTGGCGCTCGAGCGGCGGCCGCGGGAGGATCTCGATCTGGGTGATGCTGCGGCAGCCGTGGCGGAGGGAGGTACCGACGCAGTCCGTGCCGGTGTCACCGCCGCCGATGACCACCACGTCCTTGCCGCGGGCGTGGATCGGCGAGTGGTCGGTGCCGCCGTTGAGCAGCGCCTTGGTGTTGGCAGTGAGGAACTCCATCGCGAAGTGGACGCCTTGGAGCTGGCGGCCCTCGATCGGGAGGTCACGCGGCTGGGTGGCGCCGGTGCAGATCACGGTGGCGTCGTATTCCTTGAGGAAGATCTGCGGCTCGACGTTGTCGCCGACGTTCGCGTTGCAGATGAACTTGATCCCCTCCTGCTCCATCAGGCGGATGCGGCGCAGCAGCACCTCGCGCTTATCGAGCTTCATATTGGGAATCCCGTACATCAGGAGCCCACCGGGGCGGTCGGCGCGCTCGAAGACCGTGACCGTGTGGCCGGCTTGGTTGAGCTGCGCGGCGGCGGAAAGGCCGGCGGGACCGGAGCCGATGACGGCGACCTTCTTGCCGGTGCGAGTGCGGGGGGCCTGCGGCAGGACCCAGCCCTCGTCCCAGCCCTTGTCGATGACCGAGACCTCGATGTTCTTGATCGTGACCGGCGGCGCGTTGATCCCGAGCGTGCAGGAGCCCTCGCAGGGGGCGGGGCAGACGCGACCCGTGAACTCGGGGAAGTTGTTCGTCTTGTGCAGGCGGTCGAGCGCCTCCCGCCACAGGCCCCGGTAGATCAGGTCATTCCACTCGGGGATGAGGTTGTTGATCGGGCAGCCGCTGGCCATCCCGCTGATCAGCTTGCCCGAGTGGCAGAACGGAATGCCGCAGTCCATGCAGCGCGCGCCCTGCTGGCGGAGCTTCTTCTCGTCGAGGTGCAGGTGGAACTCGTTCCAGTCCTTGACGCGCTCGGCCGGGGCGCGGTCGACGGGGAGTTCGCGGAGGTATTCGATGAATCCGGTGGGCTTGCCCATGGGAGGAAGGGATCGTGGGGGGTGGGGAGCGGTCGTTCAGTTGCCGCCGACGCGGGAGAGGTCGCGGGCGTTTTCCTCGAAGGCGGCCATCACGGCCTCGTCGCCGGTGAGGCCCTGGGCGCGGGCGCGGTCCAGGCAGGCCAGCATCCGCTTGTAGTCCTTGGGCATCACCTTGACGAAGCGCGGGACGTACGCCGCCCAGTCGGCGAGCACGGCGCGGGCGCGCTCGGAGCGGGTGTAGTCGAGGTGCTTCTGGATCATCGCACGCAAGGCGGCGATCTCGCGGGGATCCTCCAGGCGCTCGATGCCGACCATCTGGGCATTCACGCGCTTGGGGAAGTCGCCGGCCTCATCGAGGACGTAGGCGATACCGCCCGACATCCCGGCGCCGAAGTTGCGGCCGGCGCGTCCGAGGACGACGACGTTGCCGCCGGTCATGTATTCGCAGCCGTTGTCGCCGACGCCTTCGACCACGACGGTGACGCCGGAGTTGCGGACCGCGAAGCGCTCGCCCGCGAGGCCGCGGATGTAGGCCTCGCCGGCGCTGGCGCCGTAGAAGGCGACGTTGCCGATGATCATGTTCTCCTCGGCGCGGAACGGGGCCTGCGCGGGCGGGTAGATGATGAGCTTCCCGCCGGAGAGACCCTTGCCGAAGTAGTCGTTCGCGTCGCCCTCGATGGCGAGGGTCATCCCGCGGGTGACGAAGGCGCCGAAGCTCTGGCCGGCGGAGCCGGTGAACTTGAGGCGGATCGTGTCCTCCGGCAGGCCGGCGGCGCCGTGGCGGCGGGTGATCTCGCCGCTGGTGATGGTACCAACGACGCGGTTGACGTTCCGGATGGGCAGCTCGGCGATGACCTTCTCGCCGCGGTCGATGGCCGGACGGCAGAGCTCGAGGAGCCGGGTCATATCGAGCGAGCGGTCGATGCCGTGGTCCTGCTTCTGCTGGCAGAAGCGGCCGACCTCCGGGCCAACGTCGGGCTGGTAGAGGATGTTGGCGAAATCGAGGCCGCGGGCCTTCCAGTGGTTGACGGCGCGGTGGGCCTCGAGGCGGTCGGTGCGGCCGACCATCTCCTCGATCGTGCGGAAGCCGAGGCGGGCCATGATGGCGCGGAGGTCCTCAGCGATGAAGCGCATAAAGTTGACCACGTGCTCGGGCTTGCCGGTGAAGCGGGCGCGGAGCTGCGGATCCTGGGTGGCGACGCCGGCCGGGCAGGTGTTGAGGTGGCAGACGCGCATCATGATGCACCCCGTGGCGACGAGGGGCGCGGTGGCGAAGCCGAACTCCTCGGCGCCGAGCAGCGCGGCGATGGCGACGTCGCGGCCCGTCTTGAGCTGGCCGTCGGTCTCGACGGCGATGCGGGAGCGCAGGTTGTTCAGCACGAGGGTCTGGTGGGCCTCGGCGAGGCCGAGTTCCCAAGGCAGACCGGCGTGTTGGAGGGAGGTCTGGGGCGAGGCGCCGGTGCCACCGTCGTAGCCGGAGATAAGGACGACGTCGGCGTGGGCCTTGGCGACGCCGGCGGCGACCGTGCCGACGCCGATCTCGGAGACGAGCTTCACGCTGATACGGGCCTCCTTGTTGGCGTTCTTGAGGTCGTGGATCAGCTCGGCGAGGTCCTCGATGGAGTAGATGTCGTGGTGGGGCGGCGGCGAGATGAGGCCGACGCCGGCGGTCGTGCCGCGGGTCTTGGCGACCCACGGGTAGACCTTGGTGCCGGGCAGCTGGCCGCCCTCGCCGGGCTTCGCGCCCTGGGCCATCTTGATCTGGATCTCGCGGGCGTTGACCAAGTACTCGCTGGTCACGCCGAAGCGGCCGGAGGCGACCTGCTTGATGGCGGAGTTCTTCGAGTCGCCCTGCTCGTTGGTCCAGGTGAAGCGGGCGGGATCCTCGCCGCCCTCGCCGGTGTTCGACTTGCCGCCGATCCGGTTCATCGCGATGGCGAGCGTCTCGTGTGCCTCCTGCGAGATGGAGCCGTAGGACATCGCGCCAGTCTTGAAGCGGCGCATAATCTTCTCGGCGGAATCGACTTCCTCGAGCGGGATCGGAGTGGGGGCATCCTTGAACTCGAGCAGGCTGCGCAGCGTGCAGTGCGCGCGGCCCTGGTCGTTGATCAGCCGCGCGTAGGCCTGGTAGGCCGGGAGGCTGTTGGTCCGCACCGCCTTCTGCAGGGCGTGGACCGACTCGGGCGTGAACAGGTGGGCCTCGCCGGTGGCGCGCCACTGGTACAAACCACCGGTGGCGAGCGAGTGCACGTCGACGGCCCGCTCGGGGTAGGCCGCCCGGTGGCGCAACAGGACCTCTTGGGCGATCACGTCGAGGCCGATGCCGCCCACGCGGGAGGGCGTCCAGGTGAAGTAGTGGTCGATGACGTCCTGGCGGAGGCCGAGCGCCTCGAACACCTGGGCGCCGCGGTAGCTCTGGATCGCGGAGATGCCCATCTTGGACATCACCTTCACGACGCCCTTGGAGGCAGCCTTGACGAAGTTCGCGCAGGCCTTGGCATGGTCGATGCCGGAGAGGTGACCCTCGCGGATCATATCGTCGATCGTCTCGAACGCGACGTAGGGGTTCACCGCGCTGCAGCCGTAGCCGATGAGCAGGGCAAAATGGTGCACCTCGCGGGCCTCGCCGGTCTCAAGCACTAGGGAAACGCGGGTGCGCAGGCCCTCGCGGATCAAGTAATGGTGCAGCCCGGCCACCGCGAGCAGCGCGGGGATGGGCGCGAAGTCCTTCGTCACTCCGCGGTCGCTGAGGATGAGGACGTTGACCTCTTCCTCCTCGATCATCCGGCGGGCCATGATGGAGAGCTCCTCCATCGACTTGGCGAGGCCCTTCTCCCCGCGGGTGACGCGGAAGAGGATCGGCAGCACGCCCGTCTTGAGCCCGGGCAGCTGGGTGCGGCGGATCTTGCCGAACTCCTCGTTGGTGAGCACGGGCCACTTCAGCTCGACGCGGCGGCAGGCGCTCGGCTCGGGCTGGAGCAGGTTGCCCTCGGAACCGAGGCGGGTCTCGGCGGAGGTGACGATCTCCTCGCGGATGGAGTCGATCGGCGGGTTGGTGACCTGGGCGAACAGCTGCTTGAAATAATCGTAGAGCAGCCGCGGCTTGTTGGAGAGAACCGCGAGGGCGGCGTCGTTGCCCATCGAGCCGATCGCCTCCACCCCGTCCTTGGCCATCGGCAGGAGGAGGATGCGCTCGTCCTCGTAGGTGTAGCCGAAGGCGATCTGGCGCTGGAGCAGCGTGTCGTGGTCCGGCGGCTCAACCTTGGGGGCGGCGGGCAGGTCGCTGAGATGGACCAGATGCTGGTTGAGCCACTCGCGGTACGGGTGGGTGCGGCAGATCTCGCGCTTGATCTCCTCGTCCTCGATGATGCGGCCCTCGGCGGTATCGACGAGGAACATCCGGCCGGGCTGGAGGCGGCCCTTGCGGACGACTTGGTCGGGCGGGATGTCGAGCACGCCGGCCTCGGAGGCCATGATGACGAGGCCGTCCTTGGTGACGTAGAAGCGGGAGGGGCGGAGGCCGTTGCGGTCGAGGATGGCGCCGATCTGGCGGCCGTCGGTGAAGGCGACCGAGGCGGGGCCGTCCCACGGCTCCATCAGGCAGGAGTGGAACTGGTAGAAGGCGCGGCGCTCGTCGTCCATCGACTCGTGGTAGGACCACGGCTCGGGGATCATCATCATCATCGCGTGCGCGAGGGGGCGGCCGGCGAGGACCAGCAGCTCGAGCGTGTTGTCGAACATCGCCGAGTCGGACCCGTTGGGGTTGATGATGGGCAGGATCTTCCGGATGTCCTCGCCGAAGAGCTCGCTGGCGAAGAGCGCCTGGCGGGCGTGCATCCAGTTCATGTTGCCGCGCAAGGTATTGATTTCGCCGTTGTGGGCGAGGTACCGGTACGGGTGCGCGCGCTCCCAGCTGGGGAACGTGTTGGTGGAGAAGCGGGAATGGACGAGCGCGAGGGCGGACTCCATCCGCGGGTCCTTCAGCTCCGGGAAGTATTGATCCACCTGGTCGGTCGTCAGCATCCCCTTGTAGACAAGCGTCTTATGGGAGAGGCTGGCGACGTACCAGTACTCGGCGCCGGGGAGGGTGGAGGTGCGGATCTCGGCGTAGCCGCGCTTGCGGACAACGTAAAGCTTGCGCTCGAAGTGAGCCTCGTCGCGGACGTCGGGGCCGCGGCCGATGAAGGCCTGCCGCATGAAGGGTTCGACGGACTTGGCGGTGTCGCCGAGCATCGAGTTATCGGTCTTGACGGTTCGCCAGCCGAGGAATTCGAGGCCCTCGGCGCGGACGACCTGCTCGAAGCGCTCCTCGATCTTGCGGCGCATCGCAGGGTTACGGGGGAGGAAGAAGAGGCCGGTGCCGTAGTGGCCGGGTTCGGGCAGGGTGATGCGCGCGGCCTCGCAGGCCTCCTTGAGGAAGCGGTGCGGCATCTGGATGAGGATGCCCGCGCCGTCGCCGGTGTTGATCTCCGCACCGCTGGCGCCGCGGTGGTCGAGGTTGCGGAGGATCTGGAGGCCGTCGGCCACCATCTTGTGGGACTTACGGCCGTGGAGGTCGGCGATGAAGCCCACGCCGCAGGCGTCGTGCTCGAAGGCCGGGTCATAGAGGCCCTGTTTCGCCGGTAGTCCGGGGGAAAGGAGCGGGGTGGCGCTGGCGGGGGCGGGCGGAGGCGTGACGG
>JBILWD010000040.1:0-18129 GCA_044370095.1 Opitutaceae bacterium
GTCATCCCTTTTCCACCTCGGCTGGGGCGGGTTCAAGCGGGGCATGTTCTCCCCGGCTGAGACCGTGCGATTCACGTGGGCCAATCTCCGCTTTGTGCTCACGCGGAGGGAGTTGGACGGAGCGCCGCAGTTTTGGGGAAACTTCGCCGCCGCCTCCGTGAAGGGGCGGGAGGTCGCGGCCGTGGTGCAGGTCGGAACCGAAATCATCGGCGAATCCATCCTGCCCTCGATGCGGGGGGCGGTGGTCGATCTGGCCAGGCGGCATCTGGCCCTCGGGGATGAGGTGTGGATCGTCACGGCCTCTCCCCAGGAGCTCTCGCAGATTCTCGCCGCCCGACTCGGGTTGACCGGTGGACTGGGCACGCGGGCTGAAGTATCCGATGGCCGCTACACGGGCCGGATCCTCGGCGGGATCCTCCATGGGGAGGTGAAGGCGGCGGCGGTCCGGGCAATGGCGAGCGAGCGAGGAATCGATCTCTCCCGGTCGAGCGCCTATAGCGACAGCATCAATGACCTTCCGTTGCTGAACGCGGTTGGTTTTCCGAATGCCGTCACGCCCGACCGGGATCTCGCCCGAAAATCCCGGCGCGAGGGATGGCCCGTGCACGAGGTGACCGCGCGTTGAATGCTCCGACCCGCGGAATTCCCGGGGGCTGGTTTCGGAGTTGCTCCATGCCGCAATCCTTGCGGTCGATGGAGGAGGTGAATTCGAACCAGGCCAGACCGGCGATGAGCGAGGGGCATGAAACCGCTGAGGGGAAGAGCGGCGCGATGGCCGTGACCGTCCGGCCGCCGGTCGTGCGGCTGGGCTCCGCCTGGGTCGCCGTTCATCTCCCGGAAGCGGACCGCTCGGCATGAAGCGATCCCTGCTGCATCAGGCGCTGTTCCGCACCCTCCACGGCAGCCGCCTCGTCTACAACGCGACCTGGGAGGATCCGAGGATTGACCGCGCCCTGCTCGCGATCGGTCCGGCCAGCGAGGTCGTGGCGATCACCAGCGCCGGGTGCAACGTGCTCGACATGCTCCTCGACGGACCCCGGGCGATGCACGCCGTGGACGTCAACCCACGGCAGAATTTCCTGCTCGAGCTCAAGATGGCCCTCATCCGGGCGGGGAACTTCCCGGACCTGTTCCAATTCTTCGGGATCGGATCGCACCCCGGCCGCAGCGAGGTGTTCCGCTCGGTGCGCCGATCCCTGAGCGCGGAGGCGGCGCGCTACTGGAGCCGACGCCTTTCCCTGTTCAGTCCCTCCGGCCTGAGGGGCTCCTTCTATTGGCGCGGCACCGCGGGGATGGCCGCGTGGTCGATCTGGCGCGCCGTGCCGCTGCTCGGGTTGAATCTCCGGGGCTTGGCGTTGGCGCTCTTCGCCGCCGGTTCCCTGGAGGAGCAGCGCGCCATCTATGCCATGGCGGAACCCCACCTGTGGAAAGCCTGGATGCGCCGGTTCCTCAGTCACCCGGGGCTGATGTCGCTGGTCGGCGTGCCGCCGGCGCAGGTGCGCCTGATCGACGCCTCCCATCCGGGAGGACTGGCGGGCTACATTCAGGACAAGTTCCGGTACGTGATGACGGAAGTCCCCGCGAGGGATAACTACTTCTGGCGAGTCTACACCACCGGCTCCTACACGCCGGACTGCTGTCCCGGTTATCTCCGCCGGGAAAACCAAGCAGCCCTGGCACGCGGTCTGGATGCCACCCGCCTCCATTCCTCGACCCTGGCCGGATTCCTTCGCCGCCACCCGGGCGCCTATTCTCATTTCCTCCTGCTCGACCATCAGGACTGGCTCGCCTGGCACGATCCCGAGGGGCTGCGTGAGGAATGGGAGCTGATCCTAGCCAACAGCCGGCCCGGAACGAGGATCCTCCTCCGCTCCGCGGGCCTGGACTGCGCGTTCATCCCGGGCGAGATCGTGACCAGGTTGCGGTTCCGACCGGATCTGACCGGGCCCCTGCACGCGACCGACCGGGTCGGCACCTACGGCAGCCTCCATCTGGCGGAGGTGATCTGAGCGCTCCCCGCGATGGAACATCTCGAGCGGTACTACCGGTTCCAGTCGACCATTTACGACGCCACCCGCTGGCTTTTCCTCTTCGGGCGGGAGGCGATGCTCAGCGAGATCCGCCGGGCCCATCCCGGTGCGGTAGAAATCGTTGAGATCGGTTGCGGCACCGGTCGCAACCTGGAGCGGTTGGCCACGATTTTCCCGGAGGCAAGCATCACGGGCATCGACCTTTCCCCCGACATGCTGGCCCGCGCCGCACGCAGGACGGCGCGCTTCGGCCGGCGCGTGACCCTGCAGCGGAAGATCCAGCGGGGGAGCCTGCAAGCGCGCCCGGACGTCATCCTCTGTTCCTATTCGTTGAGCATGATGAATCCGGGATGGGACGAGGTGGTTGCGGCGGCCGCGGCCAGCCTAGCCGCCTCCGGCATTCTGGCGGTCGTGGATTTCCACGACACTCCCGCGGGTTGGTTCCGGGCGCACATGGGGAAGCACCACGTCCGCATGGAAGCCCATCTCCTGCCGGCGCTCTCGTCCGCGCTGAAGCCGGAGCGCGTGGTGATCCGCAAGGCCTATGCCGGCCTCTGGCGCTACCTGTCCTTCGTGGGCCGGAAAGCGCCTCCCTCTTCGTCGTCCGGCGGGCCGTAGTGCGAGAGGGGTCAGGGCGAAACCTGCAACCCGCGGCCGGCGGGGTGCCACGGACTTGCGCCCCGGCAGGTTGGGTGTTTTCCATCTCACCCGTGACGAGCCAGATCCCCGCCCCGGGCACCGCCGCCCGACGTACCGACCTCGATGCCCTTCGCGGTTTCGCCATGGCGCTCGGCATCGTGCTCCATGCGAGCCTCAGTTTCTTCGAATCGGGCTGGCCGATCCAGGACCCCGCGCAGGAGGGGTGGTTCGCCCTCTGCATGGCGGTCATCCACAGCTTCCGGATGCCGCTCTTCTTCATCCTCAGCGGCTTCTTCACCGCGTTCATGCTCCGGCGGAGCGGGCTGGCGGCGACCGTGCGCCAACGGCTCCTGCGCCTCTTCCTCCCCCTGTTGCTGGCCGTCCTGACGATCGCGCCCCTGAGTCACCTGCTGTCCCGCTGGGGGAGCGAGCTGACCCGCCGACCGCTCAGCGCCGCGGACCCGCTGGTGGCCGCCATCCTGCGCAACGATGCGGACGCGGTCCGCCAGGGTTTGGCGCGGGTGGGCCAGGATTGGATCGACCCGGTCCGATCCTCCCCGGCGCTGCACTGGGCCGCGCTGGCCGGGCACCCCGGGATGATCGATCTCGTGCTGCAGGAAGGCGGCCGGATCGGAGGGCGCGGGCCCGACGGGTACACCGCGCTGCACTTGGCGGCCCTGTATGGCCGGGACCGGGCGGTGGCCCACCTGTTGCAGCGCGGGGCCGATCCCGCGGCGCGCGACGGATCCGGCATGACCCCGTTCCAACGCAGCCTGGTGTGGGCCACGGCGGCCCGGTTGACCCTGCCCTCGCTGGGCCTGCCTGACGTGCCGGCCGCCGCGGCGGCGGAGGCTCGGGCCCGGTGCTCGGAGTTGCTGCTGGCCGCGGGGCCGCGACCGCCGGAGACGATTGCCCTGTTGCTCACCCAGTTCCTCCTCTCCAACACCTTTCGGTTCTCGGTCGGCCCGGTGGAAGTCCACCTGTTCGACTCGAACGTCTTCTACCACCTCTGGTTCCTCTGGCTGCTCGGGCTGATCGTGCTGGGTTTCGCGGTGGCCGTTAAGCTCGGCTGCGCCCCTTCCGGCCGCCACCTCTGGGCCTATCCCGTCGTGAGCCTGGTGCCGCTGTGGTTCACGAACAGCGCGGTCGGCGCGGACCTCTGGATGGGGCCGCTGCCCGCCCCCCACAACCTCGCGCTCTACGCCTGCTTCTTCTGGTTCGGCGCCGCGGTCTTCGCCCGCGAGGGGATGCAGACTTCCCTCGGCTCCCGCTGGCCCTGGCAACTGGGGCTCGGACTCCTCGTGCTGTTGCCCGGCAGCCTGTTCCTGTGGGGCAACAAGTTCGCCGCCCTCCCGTTCCAGCTGGGTGCGATCTGGCTCCTGCCCCTCGGGGTCATCGGGATCTTCCGCCGTTACGCCTCGGACCTCGGCCCCCGGGTTCGCTGGATCTCCGACACCTCGTACTGGATGTACCTCGCCCATCTGCCACTCGTCCTGCTGGCCCAACTGGCCGCGGCCTTCCTGCCCGGACCCACCGCGGTGAAGTTCCTCCTCATCAACGGCGTCGTCCTCGCCGTGCTGCTCGCCTCGTACGAGGGCTTCGTCCGCTACACCTGGCTCGGCTCACTGCTCAACGGCCCGCGGGCGCGCACCGGCGCTCCGGGGGCGACGTGACGTGACGCGCGACCCAGCCGCCCTCCGCCTTCCGGGCAACCCGGCCCCCGCGCCACCTTCCTCCGGCTTCCGCGATGCCCTTCTTTGAACTCCATCGGCTCCCGTCCGCGGATCGCCGCCGGCGTCCCCGGGACCTGCTGATTTGGCTGCCGCTGAATGTGCTCCAAGTGCTGAGTTTTGTCCTGGTGTGCGCCGTCCTCATCCCGGCGGCCCTGCTGGTTCGTACGCTGACCCGCTCCGCGCGCCCCGCGATGTGGATGGCCCATCACTGGTGGGCGCCCATCGTCGTCGGCGGCGGGCTCGCCCGGCTCCGCGTCTCCGGGCGCGAGTCCCTCCGGGCCGGCCAGGCCTACCTGGTCGTCGCCAACCATCAGTCCTACTTCGACATTCCCGTGCTGTGCGCGGCGCTGCCGCCACCGCTGCACTTCCTCGCCGACGAGTCGATCCGCGCGGCGCCCGGGTTCGGGCATTTCGGGGCCGCGGTCGGCATGATCTTCCTGCGTAAAAACTCCCGGCTCGGGGCCGGCCGGGCCGTCCGGGAACTGGCCGATTACCTCCGCCAAGGCCGCACCACGGTGGTGTTCCCGGAGGGGACCCGATCGTGGGACGGAGAGATGCGGCCGTTCTTCCCCGCCATGCCTGCGGCTGCCATCCTCGCCGAGGCGGAGATCCTGCCGGTCGCGATCGTGAACTCGCGGGCGGTGATGCCGCGCGGCGGCGGGTTTCTCTTCCGCCCCGCCACCGTAGAAGTTCGGATTGGTCGGCCGATTCCCACGCGCGGATTTGCCGTGGAAGACCGCGAGGCGCTCACGCGGGCCGCCTGGGAGGCCGTCAACGAGCTGCGGGGCGGAGCGCCGGTCCGGAGCCAACCAGCCGTCCAACCGGTCGCGCCTGCCCGGGGGGATCCGATTTGACCGGCTGCCGCCTGCCGCTATCGACTGGTGTGTCGCGGTGCCGACACCCGAACGCCGGGGCTTTGATGCCCGCCCTCCGTCCCCATGCCCCGCGGTTGCCCCGCCTTCCTGCTCCTGCTTGCCCTCGCCTGGGTCCTCCCCGCGGCGACGGCGGCGACGCGGCGCGAGCTGGAGTTCGCCCGGGTCGGGGAACACGTGCTGCTGCTCGACCTGCACCTGCCCGCCCCGGCCGCCGCCCCCGCGCCGCTTATCGTTTGGGTGCACGGCGGGGCGTGGAGCCGCGGCTCGCGGAGCGAACACCCCTTGGCCCCGCTGGTCGCCCAGGGTTGGGCGGTCGCCAGCGTCGATTACCGCCTCACCCCCGTCGCACCCTTCCCGGCGAACGTCCACGACCTGAAGGCCGCGGTGCGTTTCCTGCGCGCCCGACACGCGGAGCACGGCTTCGCGCCGGAACGCATCGCGATCGCCGGGGCCTCCGCCGGCGCGCATCTGGCGGCCCTCGTGGGCGTCACCAACGGTCACCGGGAGCTCGAAGGGGAAGTGGGGGAACACCGTGACCAGTCGAGCGCGGTGCAGGCGATCGTCAGCTTCTACGGGGCCTCGAACCTCGAGACCATCCTCGCCCAGTCGACGCCGTATGGCCTGGGGGTCCGCATCCCCGCGCTGCAACTGCTCCTGCGCGGCCAGCCCGCGGATCAGCCCGCCCTGGCGCGGCTGGCCAGCCCGGTCGCGCACGTCGGGCCGGGGGATCCGCCGCTCCTGCTGCTGCACGGGGACCAGGATCCACAGATGCCGGTAGCGCAGTCCCTCGAGCTGCTGGGGGCTTACGAGCGCGCGGGCCTTCCCGTCCGCTTCGTTCCGCTGCACGGCGCGAAGCACGGGGGCCGGGAGTTCTACGACGAGCCGCGGCTCGCCCTCGTGCGGGAATTCCTCGCCCGCGCCGGCATCGCGCCCCTCCCTCGGCCGTGAACTCCGCCCCGTCCGCCAGCCCGGCGAATTCCCTTAACCGCCGGCCCGGTTGGCGCGTCCCTCGATACAACCCTATCTCGCTGATGAACCAGTCTCCCGTCCGCCTCGCGTCGTTGCTCGTCTGGTCCCTGCTGCTCCCGGCCGCTGCCGTCCACGCGCAGGTCCGCCCCCCCGGCGGCGGGGGAGGCGGTGGTGGCGGAGGTGGGGGCGTGGGCGTCCCGGCCCAGCCCGCGATCGTCGCGCCCCCTGGGGTGCTCGTCGGAGTGCCGGTCGGGGCCACCGTCAACCTCGGTCAGGCCGGGGGCGGGCAGGCCGGCGCCACCGCGACCTACCAATGGAGCGTCACCGGGGCCCGCCTGCTGAGCGATCCCCGGGCCGCGGGGGCCCAGTTCGTGGCGGAGGCGCCCGGTGCGGTGGTCCTGGCCGTGGTGGTCACCGTGGGCGGCAACACGGTGAACCCCACGCTCGAGGTCACCGCCGTCTCTGGCGCCGCGGCCGGGGCGATCACGGCTCCCGCCAGCACGCCCGCCGGCGACGCGCCGGTCACGGCCTCCGTCCCGCCTGCCGAGAACGGCGACCGCACCTTCCGCTGGACCGTCGGCGGGGGCGCGACGCTGCTTAGCGGCCAGGGCACCAACACGATCACGTTCCGACCCGGCGCCGCTGGCCTCAAGCTCGTCACGTGCACGGTCAACCTGCGGAACCTCGTCAACGTCCCGCTGCGTTCCTACCTCGTCGCCACCGGCACCGGCGCCCCGGTAGCGCTCACGGTCAACGCCGGCTCCGGCGGCGGCACGTATCCCGGCGGTTCGCGGGTCGAGGTCATCGCCGATCCGCCCGCGTCCGGCCAGGTATTCGACCGCTGGACCGGCGACGTCGGGCTCCTCGGTAATGCCCCGCTTGCGGTGTCCCTGCCCCGCGTGACGATCACGGTCCCTACCGCCGCGGCCACGCTCACCGCGACCTACCGCGCCGCGGCCGCGTGGACGCCGCGCGTGATCGAGAACTTCAACCCGCAGACCCAGGCCGGTCCGAACAACACGACCACGACGGTCGCGACCACGCTTCGTCACTTCGTGCCGCCCAACGCCGCCGGGCTGGTGTTCCTGCTCCACGACGCGGGCGGTTCCGGGGCCGACTGGTTCGAGCGTCCCCAGGCGCTGCTGCTCGCGCGCGACCTTGTCGCGGCCGGCTACGGTGTGGCGACCCTCAACAGCCTCAACCGCAACAACGGGGTGTGGACTGCTCAGGCGACGTTCCAGACGAACCTAGACGCGCTCAACCACGCCGCCGCCCACGCGCGGCTGGTCGCCGACGGGGCCATCGCCGCCGGCCGCCCGGTGTTTTTCCTCGGGCGGGGCAACGGCGGCGGCGCGGCGATCCGGTACGCCGATTTCCTCGCGACGGCCTCGCCCGCGCGTCCGGTGAAGGGCGCCGTCTCCTTCCTTAACCCCGGCCTCGAGGCGCTCGGCGTTACGTCGCGCGTGCCGCAGTACTTTCTCCTCGCGGCCAACGATGGCGTCGAGGGCGCCGCCGGCGTGGCCGAAGCCCGCGAACGCAGCGAGTTGCTCCTCGGTCGCGGCGTCGCCTCCGCCGCGGTGGTGCTCCCCGTGACCCCGCTGTACCCGGCGCGGTTGCGCGCGCTCGCCGTCAACGGCACTGCCTTCACCGCCGCCGACGCCCAGGCGGTTTCGACCGCGCTGCGGGGGGCAGGCTGGGTCGATGAGAACAGCTACGTGCGCACCGTGCCCACGCGGGCCGCCCTCAACGCCGCGCTGCCCGAGGCGCTGCGGTCCCGCGTGGCGGACATCGCGGCGGAGCTCGCGGTCGCCGCGGCCGAGCGGGAATTCTTCAGCGAAGCCAACCCGCGCGTGGTGGCGTTCCTCAACGCGCGCGCGGCCGACACGCCCGTCGCGCCCCCCGGGCGGCTCGTCAACCTCTCCACGCGTTCCTCGCTGGTCTCCCTCGATGACTCGCTGGCGCTGGGCTTCAACCTCTCGGGCACGGCGCGGGCGACGCTGCTCGTCCGCGGTATCGGCCCGGCGCTGACCAAGTTCGGGCTGGCGGGTGCGTTGCCGGCGGCCCGGCTGGAGCTGAACCGCGGGCAGACGGTGCTGCAGGCCAACGAGGGCTGGGATCGTGCGGGCGGGGCCGCCTCCGCCGCGGAGGTCGCGGCGGCCGCCGCGGCCGTGGGCGCGTTCGCGCTGGAGCCGGGCGCGCGCGACGCCGCCCTCTTGATCACACTCGACCCGGGCACCTACACCGCAACCATCCGCGGCGTCGGCGGCGCGACCGGTGACGTCCTCGCGGAGATCTACGATGTCAGCCGCAACGCCACGCGGCTGACGAACCTCTCGACCCTCGCGCGCATCAACGCCCCCGGCGACCTGTTGATCCCGGGGATCGTCATCGCCGGCAACAGCCCGCGCTCTCTCCTGATCCGGGCGGTCGCGCAGGGCCTGCGCGACTTCGGGTTGCCCGAGGAGGCGGTGCTCGGCGATGCGCGCGTCGCGGTGCTCGAGGGGAGCGAGACCGTCGACGTGAGCAATAACTGGGCGCAGGTGAACGGGGCGGCCCTCACCGCCGCGTTTCCGGCGGTGGGCGCCTTCCCGCTCCGGGCGGCCAGCGACGCCGCCCTGCTCAGCGCGCTCGCCCCCGGCAGCTACACGCTGCAGGCGGGCGCCGCGCCCTTGCCGCCCCAGCCGCCGGCCAATTTTGTCGCACCCAGCGCCACCGGCTCCGTCTTGGTCGAAGTCTACGAAGTGCCCTGACGGCGCCCCGCGCGGCGGGGGCGCGCGCCTCGCCGCTCGACGTCCGGAGGCGAGGTCCCCAGCGTGGCCGTCGCGATGAGCAATCCCTCCCTCCGAAATCCGCCCCTGCGCGTCGGCATCGTCGGCGGCGGCCTCGCCGGGCTCTCGACGGCCGCGCACCTCCTGCTGACGGCGCCGGGTGACTTCGACGTGGAAGTCCTCGAGGCCGCGCCTTTCGCCGGCGGCCAGTGCGCCTCGTGGCGGGACGCGCGCGGTCGGACGCTCGAGACGGGGATCCACCTCGCGTTCCCTTGGTACCACAACTTGGCGGCGCTCGCCGCGGGGATCGGCCAGCCGCTCCCGTTGCGGGAGACCGATGGCAATTACTATGTCTGCAATGGCGCGACCGGCCGCGTCGACACCCTTCTCGCGGGCAAGTCGGTGCTGAAGACCCTCGGTGGATTGGCGACGTTTCCCGGCCTCACGCCGGGGGAACGGTGGCAACTGGTGCGGCTGATTGGCCGGATCCTCCGGATGGACGACGCGGCGGCGGAGGCGCACGACGGCCAGACGGTGGCCGAATTTCTTGCGGCGCAGGGCGCTACGCCGGCGCTCGCCCGGCAGCTCGGGCTTGCGGCGGTGACCATTCAGGGGCTGCGGCCCGAGGAGGCGGGTGCGACGTCCTTCCTCAAATTCCTGCGTACGATGTACGGGAGCACCGGCCGCTTCGATACCGCGTTTTTCGGCGCGCCCCTCGGGGAGGCCCTAGTCGAGCCCCTTGCCGCTTTTGTCCGCGCGCGCGGCGGCCAGATTCACCTGGGTTGCGCCGTAGCCGGGATCGAGGTGGGCGCGGACGGGCCCGGCGTGCGCTTGCTGGACGGCCCCGTTCGCCGTTTCGACCACGTGGTCGCCGCGGTGCCCGGCCACGCGCTCCCCGCGCTGGTGCCGCCCGCGTGCCGGGATCAGCCGCCCTTCGCGGGTCTGGGCGATCTCCGGGAGACGCCGATCGTCACGCTCACGCTTTGGTATGACCGAAAGGTGCTGCCGGACGGGAACGTCTACATTTCGAATCGCGACGCCCGACACGGGCCAATTTTCGACGCCGTCGCGGACAAAGCAGACCATTGGCGCGGCTGGCCGGGGCTGAACCACGCCGGCAGCATCGTGCAGGTGCTGATCGACGCGGCGGACGATGTGGCGGGCCTAGCCGACGAGGTGCTGGTGGCGCGGGCGGTGGCGGATCTGGAGCGGTTCTTCCCTGGTTGCCGCGGAGTCCGTCCGGCCGACGCGACCGTCCTACGCCTGACTGGGACGTATTGTGGCACGCGGCCGGGGTATTGGTCGCGGGTGCCGCGGACGCCGGTGTCCGGGTTCGCGGGGCTTTGGCTAGCGGGCGATTACACGACCGGGCCCTACCACTACGGGATGGAGTCCGCGGTGCGCTCGGGCAAGGAGGTGGCGAACCGTCTCTTGGCGTTGCGCGGGCGGCCGGAGCACCCAGTGCTGCGTCCGCGGTATCTGCCGTTCGTCCGCGCCTGAGCGGGGACGGACCAGGGCCCACCTCGAGCGTACGGCTTGCGGCCGAGGCGACTCAGGCGCCGGGTGGGACCACTCGGCGCAAGGTGTAGGTCTCCGTGTCGGTGAGGTCCGTGGCCCGCAGGTTGGTCCAGGGATCCCACGGGGCAGCAAGGAGCCGGCCGCTGATCCCGTCGCTGCGCGGCGAGAGCAGCCATTCGACGCAGTCCAGCGCGCGGGCGAGCGGGGCCGGATCGCCGGCGCGCGGGCGCTGCGCGGCGACGTATTCCGCTTCTCCCGCCACCGCGGGGCCGAGGGCCAGGACCTCCTCCGTCAAGCGGGTGTGGATCGCGCCAGGGGCGAGGGCGTTGATGTCGAGTGGCCGGCCCTGCTCCTCCGTGGCGATCGTTTCGACGAGCCGCACGACGGCGGTCTTCGCGGCGCCGTAGGCGGAGAAATTTGGTCGCGGCTTGGTTGCGCCTCCGCCGGAGAAGCAGACGACCTTGGCGCGCCGGGCCGCGCGCTCGAGGAGGGGAGCGCAGGCGCGCAGCGCGAAGTAGGTGCCGTCGAGGTTCGCGCGCACGGTCGCGCTCCAGCGCGCGGGATCGGCGGCGAGCGCGCGGCCGATTTCCCCCTGGACGCCAGCGCACGTGACGAGCGCATCGAGGCCGCCCCAGGCGGTCGCGATCTCCTCTGCCGCTGCGCGCACCGCGGGCCAGTCGGCGACGTCGGCTCGGGTAGCGCGGAACGTGGGGCGGGCCGCAGCGAGCTCGGTTTGGTCGGAGCGCGCCCAGCCCCAGACCGCGTGGCCGGCGTCGAGCAGCCGGAGTGCGAGGGCCCGGCCGATGCCGGTGCTGGAGCCGGTGACCAGGACGCGCATCGGGGTCAGCCGGTCAGTGCCGGCTCGCGTAGACCCAGCGGTTGGCCTCCAGCCAACGGAGGGTCTGGATGACTCCCTGCTCGATGGTGAGGCGCGGTTTCCAGCCCGTGGCCTGGATGCGGCGGGTGTCGAGGAAGATGAACGGGTTGTCGCCGATCCAGCCGCGGTCGCCGCCGGTGAAGTCGAGCCGGGGCTTGAGGCCGAGCGCCCCGCAGATGAAGCGGATGCTGTCCTTCACCTGAACGAACTCCGGCGTGCCGAGGTTGTAGACCTGGGTGCGGTGGCGGGCGCCGCGGGCGGTGCCGAGGCGGGCAACGTGGAGGATGGCGTCGACGCAGTCCTGGACGTAGAGGTAGCTCTTGCGCTGGGAGCCGTCCCCGAGCACGCGCAGGTGGTCGGGGTGGGCGAGCAGCTGCTGGTAGAAGTCGAAGACGTGCCCGTGCGTGTAGCGCTCGCCGAGGATCGAGACGAAGCGGAAGAGGTAGGCCTCGTCGAGCTGGCCGCCCTCGGCGTAGGCCGCGATCAGGCCCTCGCCGGCCGCCTTGGAGGCGCCGTAGAGGGAGGTCTGGACCGGGAACGCGTCGTCCTCGGGCGTGGGGCGGTCGGGCGTGACGAGGGCCTCGCCGTAAACCGAGCCGGTGGAGGAGAAGGCGACGCGGCGTACCCCGTTGGCGCGCATCGCCTCCAGCACGTTGAACGTCGCGATGGTGTTCTGGTGGAGGTCCTTCTCCGGGTGCGACCAGCCGTCCTTGATGTCCGCGTTGGCGGCGAGGTGGAACACGAAGTCCGCGCCGGCCATCGCGGCGCGGAGGGCGGGGAGGTCGAGGTTGTCGCCCTCGACGAGCTTGAACCCGGGGTGCGCCGTCGCGCCCTCGAGGAAGCGGCGCTGGCCGGTCGAGAGGTTGTCCCAACCGGTGACCCGGACCCCGTCGGCCAGGAGGCGGTCGACGAGGGTGGATCCGATGAAGCCAGCGGCGCCGGTGACGAAGGCGTGCCGGAGGGCCGGGGGCTGGGGGGCCGCGCTCACTTCAGGAGCATATCCTTCACCGTCTTGCCAGCGGGGATCATCGGCAACACGTGCTCGGTGTACGGGACGATGATGTCGAGGACGTACGGACCGTCGTGGTCCAGCATTTCCTGGATGGCGGCGCGGAGCTCACTCTTCTTGATCACCCGGCGGCCTTTGACCCCGAAGCCTTCGGCGATCTTGACGAAGTCCGGGTAGAGGGCGGTGGGGTTATCGGGGCTGCCGACGTTGGACTCGTCGCCGAGCACCGTGTTGCCGCGGACGCTGCCGTAGAAGCGGTCCTCCCACTGGACGACCATCCCGAGGTGCTGGTTGTTGAGGATCATCGCCTTGGCCGCGATGCCCTCAATCTTGCAGGTCGCCAGTTCCTGCACGTTCATCACGAACGAGCCGTCGCCGTCGATGTCGATCACCTGCTTGTCGGGGCAGGCGACCTTGGCGCCCATCGCGGCCGGGTAGCCGAAGCCCATCGCACCGAGGCCGAGGGAGCTGAGGTAGCGGCGGGGCTCGTTGAAGCGGTAGAACTGCGCGGCCCACATCTGGTGCTGGCCGACGCCGGTGGTGATGATGGCGTCGCCCTTGGTGAGCTCGTACAGGACTTGGACGGCCTCCTGGGGGACGATGTGGCGGCTCTCCTCGTAAGCGAAGGGGTGATCGCGCTTCCACTTGCCGACCTGCGTGTGCCACGCGGTGGTGTCGGGCGGGGTGAAACGGGCGGCGGTGGCGAGCTCGACGAGGCGGCCGAGGGCGTGCTTCACGTCGCTGACCACTGCGAGGTGGGCCCGCTTGTTCTTGTTGTGCTCGGAGGCGTCGATGTCGATGTGGACGATCTTCGCCTGCGCGGCGAAGTGCCGGGTGTCACCGGTGATCCGGTCATCGAACCGGGCGCCGACGCAGAGCAGCAGGTCGCACTGATCGACCGCCCAGTTGCCGTAGGCGGCGCCGTGCATGCCGAACCATTGCAGCGAGAGGGGATGAGACTCGGGGAAGCCGCCGACGCCCATCAGGGTGGTCGCGACCTGGATATTGGTCTTCTCGGCGAAGGCCTTCAGCTCGGCGGGGGCCTCCGCGGAGATGATGCCGCCGCCGGCGTAGAGGATCGGCCGCTTCGCCTCGGCGATGAGCGCGAGGACCTGCTGCAGGGTTGCGTCGTTGGCGCGGGGCGTCGCGTTGGCGTAGGGGCTGCGGAACTCCACCGCCGGCGGGAACACCGGCTGGAACTTCGCCTGCTGGATGTCCTTCGGGATGTCGATGATGACGGGGCCTGGGCGGCCGCTGCGGGCGAGGTGAAAGGCCTCTTTAAAGATCCGCGGCAGGTCGTGGACGTCGAGCACCAGGTAGGAGTGCTTCACGATCGGCAGCGTCATCCCGTAGAAGTCCGTCTCCTGGAACGCCATCTTGCCGATGTACTTCGAATACACCTGGCCGGTGATCGCGATCAGCGGGATCGAATCCATGAACGCGTCGGCGATGGCGGACACGAGGTTGGTGGCGCCCGGGCCGGAGGTGGCCATGCAGACGCCGACCTTGCCGGTGGCGCGCGCGTAGCCCTCGGCGGCGAAGGAGCCGCCCTGCTCGTGGCGGGGCAAGATCACGCGGATCTTGTCCGTACGGGCGAGCGACTGGTGGAGCTCCTGGGAGGCGCCGCCCGGGTAGGCGAAGATCGCGTCGACCCCCTCGCGGACCAGGCACTCGACGACGCAGTCGGAACCCTTCATTTCGCGGCCGACTTCGGCTTGGGGAAACGCGGCGGGGGAGGTGTGTTCTTTTTTCATGGCGGGAGCTGGTCCGGATCGAAACGGCGAGGAGAAAGGCCTTGCCGGAAGGAGGCAAGCCCGAGGAACGCCCGCGGCCTGGGCCGGGCCGGCCGGCTCAGCGGTACTCCCGCCGCAGGTTACTCGGCAGCAGGCCGAGTTCCTCCCGGTACTTCGCCACCGTCCGCCGGGCGATGGTGATGCCTCGCTCCAGCAGCTTGCCCACCAGATCCTGGTCGCTGAGGGGACTCGAGACGTCCTCCACGTTGATCAGGTCGGCGATCATCTCCTTGACGCTGGTGTTGGACACCGCCGCGCCGCTCTCCGCCTGATAGCCGGGGGTGAAGAAGTACTTCAGCTCGAACACCCCGTGCGGGGTCTGGGCGTACTTGTTGGCGATCGCCCGGCTCACGGTGGTCTCGTGCACGCCCACTACGGCCGCGACCTGGGTCATCGTCAGCGGCTTCAGCGCGGACACGCCACGCTCGAAGAAATCGCGCTGCACGTTGATGATCTCGCGCGTGATGCGCTCGATGGTGCGCTGGCGCTGCTCGATGGAGTCGATGAGGAACTTGCCGGAGCGGATCCGCTCGCGGAGGTACTCGCGCTCCTCCTTGGAGAGGGTGCCCCGTGCGATCATATCCCGATAGGCGCCCGAGATGCGCAGGCGCGGGATGTAGTCGCTGTTCAGCACGATCTTCCAGTCTTCGCCATCGCGCTCAATGATCACGTCGGGCACGACCGCGCGGTTGCTGTCGTCGGCGAACCGCCGGCCCGGCGCGGGGTCCAGCTTGCCGATCTCCTCGATCGCCTCCTGCACGTCCTCGGGGTCAGCGTCGAGGCGCCGCGCGAGGTCCGGGATGCGCCGGCGGGTGAGGAGCTCGAAGTACTCGGCGAGAATGCGGTGCGCGAGGGTGCCGGAGCGGCCCTTCGCGGCGAGTTGGTGGAGGAGGCAACCCGCGAGGTCCTGCGCGCCGATGCCGGGGGGATCGAAGGTCCGCAGGGTCGCGACGGCCGCCTGCACCGCGGCGAGGGGCAGGCCCGTCTGGAGGGCCACGTCGGGCGGGAATTGGGTGAGGAAGCCGGCGTCGTCGAGGCAGCCTACCAGATGCCGCATCGCCTCCATCTCCTGGGGCGCGAGGTCCGCGAGCTCCGCTTGGCGCAGCAGGTGTTCCTGCAGGGAGGTCTCGCTGACGAGGGAGTCGAACAAGTGCTGGCGCCGTTCCGCGTCCTCGGAGGTCGCCGGCTGGGCGCCGCCGATGCTCGCCATATGGTCCCGCCAGTCTTCGTCGAGCTTGCCCAGAATCTCGAACTCGCGGTCCTTGGAAAAATCCATCTCGTCCCGCCGCGGTTCGCCCTCACCGGAGTCGACGGTGGGTTCGCCGGCCCCGTCCTCGCCGCCGGCCTCGGAGGTGTCGCCGGGCGCGTCCAAGCTCACGCTGTCGAGGGGCAGCTCCTCGAGGGTGGGGTTAGCTTGGAGTTCCTCCTGGATCACCGTCCGCAGGTCGAGGGCGGCCACCTGGAGGATCTTCAGCGACTGACGCAGCTGCGGCGCCAGAACCTGGGTCTGGGTCTGGCGCTGGCGCAGATCGTTACTGAAGGCGGCTCCGCTCATGCGGTTAGGTGGAAGCTGGGATCATCGGGCGCCGGCCGCCGCGGGCACCACCGGAGCGGCGCCGGATTCACTTACCCCCCAGAGGGCTTTTACGTAGTCGGACAAGGTCCGGGTCGTCGGGCCGAAACGCCCGCCGTAGAGGTGTTCCTCGAGGTCGCGGACGATTTCGCCGGCCGCTTGGTAGCGCCGATCGCGGTCGCGCGTGAGCATCCGCTGCAGAATCGCCTCGAGTGGGGCGCCGATATCCGCCCGCAGGCTGCCGAAACGGGGGATCGGGAGGGTGAGGATGTTGCGCCGCGACTGCGCGCGGTCCGCAGAGCGGAAGAGGTTTCGGCCCAGCAGCAGTTCCGTGAGCACGATGCCCAGCGGGAACAGGTCGGCGCGGGCGTCGGTCACGGCGTAGCTGGCCTGCTCGGGCGAGAGGTACTCGTCCTTCCCTGCGATCACTCGGCCCTCCTCATTGTACATCAGGTTCAGGGCCTTCGCGATGCCGAAGTCCGTCAGCTTCACGTCGCCCTCGAAGGAGAGCAGCACGTTCTTCGGGCCGATGTCGCGGTGCACCAAATTGAGGTGGCGGCCCTCCGCGTCGCGCTGCGCGTGCGCGTAGGCGAGGCCGCTGGCCACGCGCGAAATGATGAACGCGGCAAGGTCCACCGGCACGGGGCGGCCCGTCTCCCGGTGGCGGTCGAGGAATTGCTCGAGGCTCAGGCCACGAACAAATTCCATCACCATAAAGTACTGCCCGCCCGCGCGGCCGAGGTGGTAAGTCTGGACGATGTTCGGGTGGATCAGGTCGGCCACGAGTCGGGCCTCGCCGATGAAGTTGTTCTGGAAGTCCTCGAGCGCGGAGTATTCCTCCCGGATCACCTTGATCGCGACGACCTTGCGAAAATGCCCGGCACCCAGCTGCCGTGCCTCATAGACGACCCCCATCCCGCCCTCGGCGATCTTGCGCGTGAGCTCGTAGCGCAGGTGGTCGAAGAGGTGCTGGAGATCCGCCATCACCCTCAGTCAACCCCCCGTGCAAAACCGTGGCAAGAGTCGAGACGTCAAAACGGCCCGAAAACTGCTGCACGGGGGTTTGACAGGCCCGCGCGTGGGCCCACGGTCGGGGGATGATTACGTTGACGGCCCGCGCGGCCCGGCAGGTGCGGACGATGCAGGCGGAGCTGAACGACCCGGCCAAGCAGCTGCGGGTGCTGGTGGAAACCGGGGGCTGCTCCGGCTTTCAGTACGGGATGTCGTTCGACGAGCCGAAGGCCGACGACGCCCGCTGCGAGAGCGAAGGTGTGGCGGTGCTGATCGACCCCACGAGCCTCGCTTATCTGTCCGGCTCGACGATCGATTTCGACGACGGCCTGCACGGGAAGGGCTTCGACATTCGCAATCCGAACGCCCAGAGCACCTGCGGCTGCGGGAAGTCGTTCGCCTGACGCGGCCAGCGCCCCGCGTCCTTCGTCACCCCGAATCCCCGATCACGCTTGAGTCCCTCGCACTCCCTCGAACCCGAGGCGGCGGAGCAATCCTCCGCCCCCAGTCTGCGGCAGCTGTCCGGCTGGATTCTAGGGCCCGGCGCGTTGATCCTGACGCTCGTGTTGCCCCCGCCCCCTGGGCTTAGCCCTGAGGGCTGGCGGACGGCCGGCGCCGCCCTGCTGATGGCGATCTTCTGGATCTGCGAGTCGGTACCGATCCCGGTCACCGCCCTGCTGCCGCTGATCCTGTTTCCGGCGCTGGGGCTGGGGGACATTCGGGAAACGGCCGCGCCCTTTGCCAACCCGGTGATCTACCTTTTCTTGGGTGGGTTCCTGATCGCGTTGGCGATGCAGCGGTGGAATCTCCATCGCCGGGTGGCGATCAACCTGATCGGGCTGCTCGGCACGCGGCCGGACCGCCTCGTCGGCGGCTTCCTGCTCGCCTCGGCCGCGGTCAGCATGTGGGTGAGCAACACGGCCACCGCCCTGATGATGCTCCCGATCGCGCTCTCGATCGTGCAATTGCTGCCGCGGGAGGGTGGGACGGAAGCGCCGGGCAACCGTGCCTTCGCCACCGCGCTGCTGTTGGCCGTGGCGTACGGTGCCACGACGGGTGGGATGGCCACCCTGATCGGCACGCCGCCCAATGCCCTCCTCGCCGCCTATGTCGCCAAGTCCTACGGGCTCACCCTCGGGTTCGGCCAGTGGATGCTCTTGGGTGTACCCGTGATGCTGGTCACGTTGCCCGTGGTGTATCTGATCCTCACCCGGGTGAGCTTCCGGCTCGAGCGCGGCGAGATCCCAGGGATGGCGGAGCATCTGCGGGCCGCGCGCGCGGAACTGGGGCCCTGGTCCCGCGGGGAGATCGGGGTGCTTTGGGTCTTTGTGCTC
>JBILWD010000230.1:0-6116 GCA_044370095.1 Opitutaceae bacterium
TGGCCGCGGCGCCGGCCGTGCCGCTCAACGTCACCGGCCCGGGCATCCTTCGGGTGCGGGACCTGGCACGGGAGTTCGGGCGCCTGCTCGGGCGGGAGCCGCGGCTGGTGGGGGCGGAGGCGCCGACGGCGTGGCTCAACGACGCCCGCACGGCACACCGACGCTTCGGGCCGCCGCCCACAGACCTGACCACGATGCAGCGGTGGGTCGCGGCGTGGCTCCTGCGGGGCGGGGGCACTTGGGGCAAGCCGACCGGGTTTGAACGCCGCGATGGCCGTTTCTGACGCTCGCTCAACGCTCGCCCGCGGCACGCCCTCCACCCAACTTGCCCCGATGAACGCCACCCTCCGCGCGCATCTTTTGGCCGGGCAGGTGATTCCCGCCCTGCCGCTCGCCCTCGACCGCAGCCGGCGCTGGGACGAGGCGCGGCAGCGCGCGGTCATCCGGTACTATGTGGATGCCGGAGCGGGCGGCCTGGCGGTGGGCGTGCATTCGACCCAGTTCGCGATCCGCGACCCGGGGATCGGGTTGCACGAGCCGGTCCTCGCGCTGGCCCGGGAGACGGTGCACGCGTGGCGCGGCGCGGCTCCGCGGCGGCCGTTTGTCCTGGTCGCGGGCGTCTGCGGCCGCACCCCACAGGCGCAGCGCGAGGCCGCCCTCGCGGCGCGCCTCGGTTACCACGCCGGCCTACTCAGTCTCGGCGCGTGGGCGGCGGACGAGGAGCGGGCCATCCTACGCCACTGCCGCGCGGTGGCGCGGGAGTTACCGCTGGTCGGCTTCTACCTGCAACCCGCGGTGGGCGGGCGCGTGCTGAGCTACCGGTTCTGGCGGGATTTTGCCGAGATTCCCGGCCTCGTCGCGGTGAAGATTGCCCCGTTCCACCGCTACCGGACCCTCGATGTCGTGCGGGCCGTGCTCGAGGCGGGCCGCGACGACGTGGCGCTCTATACCGGGAACGACGACAACATCCTCGCGGACCTTCTCACCCCGTTCACCTTCGGCGGGCGGACGCGCCACATCACCGGGGGGCTGCTCGGCCAATGGGGGGTGTGGACCGAGCGTGCCGTCGCGCTGCTGGACGCGGTGCGGAAGGTCCGTGGGCGGGCGCGTCTGGACGCTGCCTGGCTGGAGCGGAATGCGGCGCTGACGGACGCGAACGCGGCGGTCTTTGACGCGGCGCACGACTTCGCGGGCTGCCTGCCGGGCATCCACGAGATTCTGCGGCGCCAGGGGTTGTTCGCCACCACCGCGTGCCTCGACCCGCAGGAGCGCCTCTCGCCCGGGCAGGCGCGCGCGCTCGACCGCGTGACCGCTGCCTACCCTTGGCTCGTCGACGACGCCTTCGTCGCCCGGAATCTTTCCCGCTGGCTCGGTTGACCCGCCGCGGCCCCGCGCTCACAACCCTTCATTCCCCGATGAACCTCCGCCCCCTCACCTCTCTGATCGCCCTGCTTTCCCTCCTCGGCCTCAAGGCCCGCGCCGCCGACCTGCGGGTCGGCCTGATCGGCCTGGATACCTCGCACGTCATCGCCTTCACCAAGACCCTCAATGACCCCAAGGCGAAGGACCACGTGCCCGGCGCGCGCGTCGTAGCGGTGTTCAAAGGGGGCAGCCCGGACATCCCGTCCAGCGCGAACCGCGTCGAGGGCTTCACCCGCGACCTGCTGAAGTACCCCGAAATCAAGCTGTACGACACCGTGGCGGAGCTGGTGAAGAATGTGGATGCGGTGATGATTGAGAGCGTCGACGGCCGTACGCACCTGAAGTATGCGCAGGAGGTGCTGCCCTCGGGGAAGCCGACCTTCATCGACAAGCCGGTCGCCGGTTCGCTGCGGGACTCGATCGCGATCTACGCGCTGGCGAAGAAGCACAACACGCCTGTCTTCAGCTCCTCCTCACTGCGCCACGCCGTGCAGGCGGCGCTCAAGGACGTGAAGTACGGGGAGCTGCGCGGTGCGACCACGTTCGGCCCTTGCGAGATCGAGCCGACCCACCCGGACCTGTACTGGTACGGGATCCACGCCTGCGAGATGCTTTACACTGTAATGGGCGCCGGGTGTGTGACCGTCCAGCGGACCCACACGCCGAACGCGGACGTCGTGACCGGCGTCTGGGCGGATGGGCGCGTGGGCACGGTGAGGGGTAACCGCGCCACCAAGGGGGCCTACGGGCTGACGGTGTTCGGTTCGACCAACGTGGTGAGTCCCGAAATCAAGACCGGTTACGCGCCGCTGCTGCGCGACGTGGTGAAATTCTTCCAGACGCGGGTCCCGCCGGTCTCGGCCGAAGAGACGCTGGAGCTGATGGCGTTTATGGAGGCGGCGGACGAGAGCAAGCGGCGCGGTGGCGCGCCGGTGAAAGTCGCCGACGTGGTCGCGGCCAACCAGCCCCGCTGAACTCCGCGACGGGACGGCGCCGGGCGATTTTCCGCTTGGTGGCGCCCGCCCGGCTCCACTCGCCCTCCCCTTTCTCTTTTTCTCTCCCAGCTATGAACTTCCCCGCCCGCTTCACCGTTATTTCCGACGAGATCTCGCAGGACCTCCCGGACCTCGTCCGTTTCGCCAAGGAGTTCGCCCTGCCCGGCTACGAGCTCCGTAGTATGTTCGGGCGGGCCTTCAAGGACCTCACGCCGGCGGACATCGCCGAGGTGAAGCGCGTGGCGCACGGCGAGGGCTGGCGGATCTTCGGCTGCTCGTCGCCGGTGTTCAAATGCGACCTCGATGACGCCGCGGCCGTACGGGCGCACGTCGAGGAGTTCCGGCGCACGCTGGGCGTCGCGCACGAGCTGGGTTGCGACCTGATCCGCGTGTTTACCTTCCTGCGGCGTTCGGCGGCGGAAAACGCGGCGGCCGTGCCGCGCATCGTCGAGCATCTGGGTGCGCTGGCCGCGGCAGCGGCCGGAACCTCCGTGCGGATCGGGGTGGAGAACGAGGCTTCCTGCATCATCGGCACCGGCCTGGAGGCGGCAGAAATCCTGCGCCACCTGCCGGACCCGCGCTTCGGGATCGTCTGGGACCCCTGCAACGTCCTCTACACGCCGGGCGCCCCGGCGGACGCGACCGCGGGATTCGCCGCGCTCCACGGACGGATCCACCACATCCACGTGAAGGACGCGCGCCGCGTGACGCCGAAGCCGGGCGGGCACCCGGCGGTCGCCGCGCCCGTAGGCCTTGGGCACGTGGGCTGGACGGCGCACCTCGCGGAGATCGCGCGCAGCGGTTACGCAGGGCGGTTCTCGCTGGAGACGCATTGGCGGGTGATCCCGATCGCGGAGGCGGACCTGCACCTGCCGGCCGGCTACGGCTTCTCGCGCGGCGGCGAGGAGGCCTCGCGCATCTGCCTGCACAACCTCCGCGAGATCCTGCCGGCGGCCTGAAGCCGCGGCAGCGGGTGAAGTGACGCGCATCCACCCACTGCGGCTGCGGCTGTCGAACGCCTACCTGCTGACGGGCGACCACCGGCCGGTGCTCGTCGACACCGGCTCGCCCGGCGACGGGCAGGCCCTCGAGTCCGGCTGTGCCGCCGGGGGCGTGAACCCGCGGGATCTGGCATTGATCCTTCACACGCACGTCCACTCCGACCACGGCGGCAACACGGCGGAGTGGGCCCGGCGCGCGGGCTGTCCGGTGAGCTACCACGCGGGCGACCGCGAACTGGCAGCCCGGGGGCACAACGGCCGGCTCCGGGGCGTGGGCCTGCGTGGCCGGCTGATGGCACCATTCTTCTCCGGCGCGGCCTTCCCCTCTTTCGCCGCGGATCTGCCCGCGACCGACGGACAACGGTTGGACGCGTTCGGCCTCGCGGCCACCGTGCTCCACACTCCCGGCCACACCCGCGGCTCGATCTCGCTCGTGCTGGATTCCGGGGACGCGATTATCGGCGACCTGCTGATGGGCGGTCATCTGGGCGGGAGGATCCGGCCGGGTAAGCCCAACTTCCATTATTTCGCCGAGGACGCGGCGGAGGGAATGCGCAGCCTCGACCGCGTGCTGGCGGCGGCGCGTGGTTGGCTGCACGTCGGTCACGGCGGGCCCCTGGTCCACGCCGAAGTCGCGCGCTGGCGGGCGGGACAACGGCCGCGGAGCGGGAACCGCAACGGCCATCACAGTCCCTGAGCAATGGAGGGGCTCGGGGCCGATGGGGGCCTCCGGGCCAGCGGCGGCAAAAGTCCCCGGGGCACGCCCCCGACCCCGGGAATCCGGCCGTGCTCAGGAAACCTGCCCCGGGGAACCGGGCGAGAGCGGCCGCCGGCCGCGTCTGGCGGGGGTCAACCCGGCGGCCGGCGCGCGGAGAAGAACGTGACGGTCTGCTCGTGCACGGAGGGGGTGGAGAGAATGCGCAGGTGCCCGCGACCGGGACAGGGCACGATCCGCGCCCCGGGCCACTCCGCCGCGATCAGCTCGGAATTGCGGAAAGGAGTGCTGCGGTCCTCCGGATCGTGAAACAGCAGGGCCGGAAAGCCGGCTCTCCGGGCGGCGACCCGCATATCCACCTCGCCGTGACGAAAACCTGACTTCTGCTCGAGGGCCCGGACGAAGGCCTCCGCGACCGCGGGCGTGAATTGCAGGCGATCGGCCATCCGCGCCACGCTCTCCGCCTGCGACAGCGGGGGCGAAACGAGGACCAGCGCCGCCGGCCTTACCCCGAGCGTCGTGGCCATCGCCGCGGCCGCGGCACCCATCGAATGCCCAACTAGGCCGAAGAAGCCGCCGAGCCGCGTCCCGAGATCCGTCACCACCCGGGCGAGCGAAGGGACGCTGAGCTCGGCATCCGGGGAATCCCCGTGGCCGGGGGCATCGAAGGCCAGCACGCCAAAACCCGCGGCCGCCAGCGGCGCGGCAAAGCCACCCAGCTGGCCGGCGTGCCCCTGCCAACCGTGCACGAGCCCAACCAGGGGCCCGTCGGCAGGACCCCACCGCCAGGTGGACACGAGGCCTTGCGACGTCTCGAGCCTTTGGGGCGTGGCCCCGGCCAGATAGGCCTCCTCCCGCGGGGAGCGCCGGCCCTCACGCAGCGGATGCAGGTAAACCGCGGCCGCGAGGCGCCCCAGCACGTCGTCATCGTGGGGCGGCGGCGGCAGGGCGCGGCCGCGCGAAATCGCGTACGAGAGCAGCAAGTCGGACATTACCGGAATTGGCTGGGACCCGCGTAGGATGTCCAACCTGAACCCCGCCGGGCGGGATCGCATCATCGGCCCCCGCGTCTCAGAGAGCCAATCGAGCCGGCGTGAATCGGGGCCCGGGACGGAAAGGTTTTATTTGCCCCCCCACCGTACCTCCGGCTCGCTCCCGGGCACCGCGGGCCGCACCCGCCTAAAGCGATGATCAATGGACGCCGCATCGTGGTGGTCTTTCCCGCCTACAACGCGGAACGCACGCTCCACCAGACCTACGAGGAGGTGCGCGCCCAGGGCGTCGTCGACCATATGATCCTCGTGGATGACGGCAGCCGGGACGCGACCGTGGCGGCCGCGCGGGGACTCCCCGGCCTCGAGGTGATCGAGCATCCGCAAAACCGCGGTTACGGCGCCAACCAGAAGACCTGCTACCGGGCCGCGCTTGCCGCCGGTGCGGATATCGTGGTGATGATCCACCCCGACTACCAGTACACGCCCAAGCTCCTCACCGCCCTGACCAGCCTGATCGCCTTCGACGTGTATCCCTGCGCCCTGGGTTCACGGATCCTCGGTGGCTATGCCCAGCGCGGCGGAATGCCTTGGTGGCGCTACGTGGCCAACCGGGGGCTGACATTTTTCCAGAACCTCGTCCTGGGCGCCAAACTCTCCGAGTACCACACGGGCTACCGCGCCTTCTCGCGGGAACTGCTGGCCCGGGCACCGCTGGATCGCTTCGACGATGATTTCATCTTCGACAACCAGATGCTCGTCTGGGTTCTCGGCCAAGGCTACGGGGTCGGCGAGGTGACCTGCCCGACGCGCTATTTTCCCGAGGCCAGCTCGATCAGCTTCACGCGCTCGGTGCGCTACGGCCTCGGCTGCGTCCGCGTCGCCTTGGTCCACCGGCTCTGGCCATCGGCGCTGACGCGGCAGCACACGCCCTAGTTCCCCGCGGCGCATCGCGGGAAAACCGGTGCCCGGCCGGGGCCTGCGTCCCTCG
>JBILWD010000041.1:0-17907 GCA_044370095.1 Opitutaceae bacterium
CCGCCAACCCAGCCGCATCCGCGCCGGCCAGACCAGCGACCTCCTCGTGAGCAACTACGACTTCCTGCCGACGGTGCTCGCCCACCTTGGACTGGGGGAACGAATGCCCACCGTGCCCCGTTCGCCGGGCCGCGACTTCTCCGCCGCGCTCAACGGCGGCCAACCGGCGTGGGACTCCGTGGTGTTCTACGAGATGGAAACGACGCGGGCGGTGCGCACGGACGACTGGAAGTACGTCGCGCGCCACCCGGACGGGCCGCACGAGCTGTACGATATGCGGCGCGACCCGCAGGAGCGCTTTAACCTCTTTGGCCAACCGGGCACCGCAGCACGCCGGGCGGAACTCGCCGGCCGGCTCGATGCGTTCTTCCAGCAGTACGCGGATCCGCAGTACGACGTCTGGCGCGGCGGCCGCTCCAAGGCCAAACGCCACACGCCCTAAAACCGACGCGTCCCGTCGAAGGCACCGCCGATCCCGCGCGCGAATGAACTCAGCGCGCGACCGGACTTCCGGCCCGCAGCGTGGCGATCCGGGCCCGCGTGGCCGGTTCCTCCGTCAGGCGCTCGGCCGCATCGAGAAGTGAGGCACCCTCCTCCGCGTACCCGTGCTCCAGGTGGAGCTCCGCCGCGCGCAGGACGAGGGCGGTCTGGCGCGGGAACAGGCGAATCCCCTCCAATAGCACGGCAAGGTGCCCGCGGGTCGGGCGCACCGCCGCCGCGGCCCAAGCCTCACCAATGCGTTCGTAGACCTCGACCAGCGGAGGCGCGAGGGCCCGCGCCGCGAACAGCGGCTCGAGGACGGTGGCCAAGGTGTCGGCGTCAAGCCGGCCGCTCTCCGCCTCGCGCCGGCGCGCCGCCAGGCGCAGCCGTCCGAGCTCCGCCGCGGCGCGAGGTCGGAGGCGCCCGAGAGCCGCGGCGGATTCCAGCAGTTCGGCGCCCGCCTCCTCCGCACCCGCGTCGAGCTCGCAAAGCGCCATCACCTCGAGGAGCCGCGCGTCGCGGACGCCCCGGTCGTAGGCCCGGCGCAGCGTGCGGCGGGCCTGCTCAAGGTAACGAGGGGCGAGCGTCGGGGAGATCTCGCGCACATAGGGGACCTCGAGCCGTTCCCAGTCGCCCTTGAGACGCGCGACGTCCAGTTCGGAGGCCTCGGTGAGGGGGAACGCCGGCAAGCGTGCGCGCCGCGGCGGGGCGAAGCGGGCGGGTTGGGCCATCGCCCGAGGCAGGTAGGCGGCCAGCTTTTCCCGGGCCTGCGCCGGCTCCAGGCCGAGGCACTCACGGAACAGCTCCGCCGAATAGCCCTCCACGGCACCGCGCTCGACCAGCTGCCACAGTCCGGCCCGGTGCGCCCCCCGGTCGGCCTCCAGACCCCAGCGCACGAAAAGCGCCGCCTCCGCTAGCCAGCGGCGGCGCGCGGCGACGGACGCGGGGTCGGCCGTCGGCGGCAGCCGCGGGAGGACCAGGTCCTCGATCGCCGCCACCGCTGGCGCGCCCTCAGCCGCGGGCGGAAACGGCCAGTCCAGCGCCGGGAACACCAGTTCCCCGTCCTCGAAGACCACGCGCTGGTAGAGCGTGAGGAAGCCCGCGACGAACCAGCCGGGCAGCGCGGGCGCTCGCTGGGTCACGAGGAAGCGGACGTAGTCCAGCGTGAGCGAGAGCCGGTCCGCCTCGAAGTCGTCGCGGCGGACGATCATAAAGATCGCCAGCGCGTCGCGGTCCCAGAGGCGGAGGTTGGGCAGAAAGTTGTAGCGGCGCCCCGGTTCCGGCAGGCGGACGCCGCGCGGGCCCGGGGCGGGCGGATCGTCGGGGGCGCCGGCCAGCTCGGGCTGGAGCAGGCGGCGAACCACCTCTTGGGAGGACGCAGGCTGCAGTTCCTCGTCGAAGAGGATGAGGCTGCGCGGCACGGCCGAGTGCCAGCGCAGGGCGGGCGGCAGCACCTCGCCCAGCAATTCGTGGAGGCGATGGTGCACCTCGACCACCCGCCGCGTGGTGCCGTCAGGGCAGCGGGAGAGGATCTCGAAGCCCATCGCCTCGCCGTGGCGCCAAGGGCGGCCCTTGATCTGGGCCTCGACGAGGAACGGCGGCAGCGCCACCGCCTCGTCGCCTTGGGCGGCCAGTCGCGCCAGCAGCAGCAGGAGGAGCAGCGGCGCGCGGCGCACGGGGCCCGATCAGCGGCGCGCCGCGTAGGCCTGGTACTGTTCGGCCACCCGCCCGGCGCGCTCGTCGCCGAAGTGGAAGTAGAACCGCCAGCGGAAGGTCACGCTGCCCCCGGCAGGGATCACCATCTCGCCTGCCTTCGGCTGGTCCTTGAGGTTCTCAAAGTCGTGTTTGCCGAAGGGATTCGCGGCGAAGAGCGCGTAGGTCCGCACGTGCCACCAGGTCGGATGGCGCGGGTTCGCGGGGTGGTCGAACATCGCCACCCCGTAGACCTTGCCGTCGCGCGGCGCGTGGTAATCGACCCACGTGGAGCGCTTGCCCCAGGTGGCGTCATTGCGCACGCCCTCGGCGTTCACGATCGTCCCCTTGCCCTCGTGTTTCTTGCCCCGGCCCTGGCTGTGCGTCGGGGTCATCCAAAGCGGCAGGCGGATCGCCATCGAGCCCTCCTTGGTGTCGCCGAGGACGGCCGGCTTGCCGGCCGGAGCCTTAAGGGTGACCTCGTAATCGATGAACCGGGCGTCCGCGGTGCCGTGGAGGCGGATCACCGTCTCGTCCTCAAGGTGGACCGCGCCGTCCGGCCCGACCCAGCGGTTGCGGGACGTAATGCGCGCCGCGCCCTCGGCCACCGCGTGGCTGACGGACTGGTTTACGATCCGCCCCTTCTTGTCGGAGTTCTCGGCCCAGAAATCGATGCCGTTGACGTCGCCGTGGGTGAACCAGAGCGAGCGGTGGTGCGGGTGATCCTCGACCTCCCCGGCCACGCCTTTGCGCATCGGATAGTGGCGGGTCATCTCCGTGCCGTCCGCGGCCAGCACCGGGTAGAGAATGGGGCGCGGCGTGCCCTTGTAGATGTATTCGGTGAAGGGCTTACCGGCGACGGTGATCTTCAGGCGGTCGTCGACGGCGGTAATCTGAACATCGCTGGCGGCGCGCGCCGAGGCGGCGAGCACGGTGGCCAACGCGAGGAGGGGTAGGACGCGAGTCAGCATACGCCGGCAGGACGCACCAAAGCCCGGCGGGGTGCAAACAGCTTTTGCGCGCGGCGCCCCAAACGGCTCAGGCGCGCGTCAGGTCGTACAGCGCGTATCCCGCCAAGAGGTTGGGCAGCAGCGGGCAGGGGTCGCGCCAGTTCCCCGCGAGGTGGACGCGGCGGGTGATCCGAATGCCGTGGGCGGCGCAGAAGTCCTCGAAGTCGGCGATCGTCACCGGGTTCGCCGGGCGGCTCTCAAACCAGGACGTGGTGTAGACCTCGTTGCGCACCTTGCGGCCGCCGAGGAGCATCGCGACGCGGTTCTTCCAGAAGCCGTGGTTGACGAAGCCCACCGTGAGCGCGCGGCCGACGCGGAGTGCTTCGAGGATGACCGCCTTGGGCTCGGCCAGCTCCTGCACCGTGCGGGAGCAGATGACCCGGTCGAAGTGCCGTTCCGGGAAGACGCGCATCAGGGTGGTCATATCACCCTGGTACGCGGACACGCCGCGGCGGACGCAGGCCGTAATGCGGCTGAATTCGAGGTCTACGCCGACGGCGGCGACGCCCTTGGTCTGCATCAGGTAGGCGAGCAGGTCGCCCTGACCGCAGCCGAGGTCGAGCACGCGGGTGCCGGGCTCCACCCAGTCCCCGATGATCTGCATATCGACGGTGCGCTTTTCCATCGGCGGGGGCGGTCAGGCGGGGGGGGCCGCGGGGCGGTCGAGGAAGCCGCGGACGAGGGCGTAGAGTTCCTCGGATTCGAGCAGGAAGGAGTCGTGGCCGAGGTCGGTGGCGAGCTCGGCATAACTGGCGCGCTTGCCGGCGCGCAGGAGGGCGAGGGCGAGCGCGCGGTTCTGCTCGGGCGGGAAGAGCCAATCACTGGTGAAGCCGACAATGAGCGTCTCCGCCTCGACCGGGGCGAAGGCCGCCTCCAAGGAGCCCGCCGCTTCTTCGAGGTCGAACTGGTCGAGGGCGCGGGTGATGTAGAGGTAGGTGTTGGCGTCGAACCGGTTGATGAAGCTCTGGCCCTGATGGCGAAGGTACCCCTCGACCTCGAACTGCACATCGAAGGCGGAAGGCTCCGTGTCGGCGGCGCGGCGCTTCCGGCGCCCGAACTTTCGGTCCATCGAGGCGTCGGAAAGGTAGGTGATGTGCGCCATCATCCGGGCGATGGCCAAGCCCACTCGCGGGCCCTCGCCGAGCGCGTAGTCACCGCGGTTCCACGCCGGGTCCTGCATGATCGCCTGCCGCCCGACCTCGTTGAAGGCGATGGCTTGGGCGCTCTCCCGGCCCGTGGTGGCCATCGCCAGCACGCGACGCACCAGTCGCGGGTACTCGATCGCGAACTGCAGCGCGAGCATCCCGCCCATCGAGCCGCCGATCACCGCGTGCACCGCCGCAACGCCCAAATGGTCCAGCAACCGCCGCTGCGCTCGCACCATATCCGGGATGGTCACCGGGGGGAAGGCGGCGCCGTAGGGGCGGCCAGTAGCCGGGTTGAGCGAAGAGGGGCCAGTCGAGCCCTGGCAGCCGCCGAGGACATTCGCGCAAACCACGAAGAAACGGCGGGTGTCGACCGCCTTGCCGGGGCCGATCAGGTTGTTCCACCAACCCGGCTTGCGGTCGGCCGGGGAGTGCCAGCCAGCGCAGTGGTGATCGCCGCTGAGCGCGTGGCAGACAACGATCGCGTTGTCGCGCGCCGCGTTGAGCTCTCCGTAGGTCTCATAGCGGAGGCTGAAGCCAGGCAGCACTTGCCCACCCCGGAAGGTGAACGGTTCCGCGTGCGTGTAGTCCCGCGGCGCCACCAGCCCCACGTCGCCCGGGGCGAGGTGGCGGGCCACGGCGGGCGCGGACGGGGCGGCTTCGACGTCGTCGGTCATCGGACGGCCGCGGCACGCAAACAGGCCGGACGAGGCGAGGCAAGGGGGGACCGGGCCCCGCCGGGCGCGGCCGCGGTCACAGGTCGCCCCCGGCGGGCCGCAGGATGAGTTCCTCGAGCACGGTGCGGCGCGAGAGGCGGTGCGCGTCGACGATGGCACGGGCGATGTCCTCCGCGGGCATCATCCGCGCGGGGGCGACGCCGCTGCCGGCCCAGGAGGGCGTCCACGTGGCGCCGGGATGGACGCAACAGACCCGGAGGCCGCGCCCGCGGGTCTCAGCGCGGAGGACGCGGGCGAGGCTGGTGACCCCTGCCTTGGCCGCGCAGTAGGCAGTGCCGCCCGGGTAAGGGCCGAGGCCGGCAATGGAGCTCAGGAAGAACACATCGCCGCGGCGGCGGCGGAGCATCGTGGGCACCAAGGCGCGAGAGACGAGGAAGGCACTGCGGAGGTTCGCGGAGAGAAGGGCGTCGAACTCCGCCACGCTGGTCTCGAGGAAGGGCGCGGCACGGAAGACGCCGGCGTTGTTGATCAGCACCTCGACCGGCCCGAAGCGCCGGTGGACGGCAGCGGCAAGCGCCTCAACCGCGGCGGCGTCCGTCACGTCGGCCGGGAACAACTCGGCGGCAGCGGCCCCGCGGCGGCGGCAAGCGGCCGCCACGGCGGTGAGGCGGGCCGCGGAGCGGGCAACGAGGGCGAGACGGACCCCGGGGATTTCGCGGGCAAAGGTGCGGGCGAGGGCGGCACCGATGCCCTGGGAGGCCCCGGTGATGAGCACCACGGGGCCGCGGGGCCGAGACGCGGGACGGAGCGGCGGCATCACGGGGACCTCAGCAGAGCAGCGAGCCGAAATCCATGAAGTCGCCGGCGAAGCCGCCCTTCACGCCCTTACAGATGACGCTCACGGCGTCGTGGGAGTGGAGCGACTCGAGGTGGGAGCAGGCGACCTCGAAGTCGGCGATGCGGGCGTCCGTGGCCAGTTCGCGGTAAAGGAGTCGGGCGGCATCCTCGACGAACTTGATGTGGGCGCCGTTGAGCTCGGCGAAGGCCTGCTCGTCCTCGCGCTTGACCATCACCTGCGTCTCCGTGCGCAGGGCGCGGAGGCAATGGGCCTGGAGGTCTTCGATCGGGAGCGCGCGGCCGGGGGCCAAGGCGACGCGGACGCGGGCCTTGGAGCGCTGGGCGTGGGGCGTAGCGTAGGCGCCGCGCGTCTGGCGGGCGTGCTCGGCGAGCTCGGCGCTGCAGGGACAGGTGGAGGAGTAGACGAAGTCGAACTCGATCACCCGGCGGAAGGCGCCCGCGCGGTCCATCGTGCCCTCGAAGGCGACCCGGTAGTACTGCCAGCCGGAGAGCCCGCTGCGCAGGCTGCGCTGGCGGATCGGGTAGGAAAACGAAAGGCGGATCCGGGCGTGGAAGGCGTCGATCTTACGCTGGTACTTGCGCAGCAGCCGGCGGAGCGTCTCGAAAGTGAAGACCTCGTCCTCGTGCTCGTAGAACGAGCGCATAATCCGGCCCATATTGATGCCCTTGAGGCCGGCTTGGAGGGAGACCGTACCGGTGACGGAGGTCTCGAGCACGACTTCTCGGCCGGCGGCGGTGCGGAAGCGCAGCGGCAGGCGGAAATTGGCGCAGCCCACTTGCTGGATCGGGACGCGCGCGCCCTCGGCCGCGTTCACCGCCTCCATCATATCGGGCAGGGTGTCCGCGTAGCCCGCGCCGGGCTTGAACCCGGCATCGAAGCCGCGGCTCACGAGCGGCGGCACGCCTCCGGCCGTCTCGTGGAGGAACATCGGTTTCTGCTTCATCTCGTTTTTGGTGGGAGGAGGCCCGGGCGGCAGGGGGGACGATAACCGCCGCGCGCGGGCCGAGCCCCGGTTCAGGGGGGCGGGTTCGGGCCGTAAAAGTCGGCGAAGTTGCGGGGCGTCTCGAACAGGCGCACCCGGTGGAGGCGGGCGCCGCGGGGCAGGTGCGGCTCGATCTCGCGCCAGAAGGCGATGACGAGGTTCTCGGTGGAAGGGATCGTGCCGCGGAGGAAATCCACCTCGTCGTTGAGGTTACGGTGGTCGCACTTGTCCACCACCGCGTCGTGGAGGATCCGCTTGAGCTCCGAAAGGTCGATAATGTACCCCGTCTCCGGATGCGGCTCGCCGGCCACGGTGACCTCAAGGACGTAATTGTGGCCGTGCCAATGCGGGTTGGTGCAAAGGCCGTACTGCCGGCGGTTCCAAGCGAGGCTCTTGCCCGGGTTGAAGAGCCGGTGGGCCGAGTTGAAGTGCACCTGCCGGGTGATGTACACCGTGCCCGGGAGCACCAGGGGGTGCGACGGGGCGGGACGGCGGCGGGTGGACTTCGCGGGCATAGGAGGAAAAGGCGTAACGGAAATGCCGGGCCGGTCAATCCGCCGGGCGGAGAATCTCGCCTCGGGCAGCCGCCGCGCGAGCCCGCCCGGTTACGGCTTGTGGGCCGCACGCCCCACGCGCACCGTGCCGCCGCCCTCCCCCGATCCCGATGAAGATCCGTAAAGCCCTGGTCACCGCCGCCAACCCGCGCCAGCGCACGCTGCCCTTGCAGACGCTGATCGATCCGACCGGCGAGCCGAAGTCGGCGCTGCAGGTCGTGCTCGAGGAGGCGGAGGCGGCCGGAATCGAGGAATTCGGCGTCGTGGTGTGCCCCGGCGACGAGGCGCGGTACGGGGAGGCCTGCGGGCGGCTCCGCGGGCGCGTCCGCTTCCTGCCGCAGGCGGAGCCGCGCGGCTATGGCCACGCCATCCTCTGCGGGCGGACGTTCGTCGGCGACGAGAGCTTCCTGCACCTGGTGGGCGACCACCTCCACGTGGCGCACGCGGCCACCGGCTGCGCGCGGCAGCTGATCGACGTCGCCGTGGCCGAGCAGGCCTCCGTCTCCGCCGTCCAGCCCACGCGCGAGAGCCAGCTGACCGCGTTCGGCGCCGTGGGCGGGCGCCTCGTCGGCGGGGAGCGGCCGCTCTACCAGGTCGAAACGGTGCTGGAGAAACCGACGCCGACGGTGGCGGAACAACAGCTGATCGTGCCCGGGCTGCGGGCCGGCTTCTACCTCTGCTTCTTCGGGCTGCACGTGCTCCCGCCGGAGCTCTTCCCGCTGCTGGAAGAGCAGGCCGCGCGCGACCCAAGTCGCCCGCTGGGTCTGTCCCCCGCGCTCCACGCCCTTGCCGCTCGGCGTCGTTACTTGGCCTTCAGCGTGGCTGGGCGGCGGTTCGACATCGGCGCGCCCTACGGCCTCCTCTACGCGCAGCTCGCGCTCTCGCTTTCCGGCCGCGACCGGGACCGCGTCCTGACCCAACTGCTCGAGCTCGTGGCTGCCCGCGCCGAATAAGCCCCGGATATGAGCGTCCTCGAACTCATCACCTCGCCTGAAGCCGCGACGCGCGACCGGGCGCTGGATGCCTGGTGCGCCGGCCGGGACCTCCCCGCCCTGCTCGCGGCGGGGGAAGAACTCGACGCCTACCGGCGGCGCGAGGACAACCTGTATCGGCGAGTCCGTGCCCTCCTGTTTCTCGCCTCCCTGCACCGGTATCACCTGCCGGCGCAGCCCGGGTTGAACCGGCTCGGCCGTGTGCCGCCCGCCGGCTTCCGGCACCTGCTCGAGCGCCGCTTTGAGGAGGCGATCACCACCTTTCGACGCGCGCAGGAGACGCACGGGCCGAGCGAGACGCTCTGCAGCGCGCTCGCCGCCGCCCACCACGCGCTCGCCTTCCAGACCCTCGCCGACCAGGTGCGCCGCACCGTGCGCGCGACCCAGGGCAACGCCTGGATGTTCCGCCTGGGCCATCCGCTCGACCAGCCGCTCCGCGTCCGTAGCGACCTGCTCGGCCCCGGCGGGAACGGCCCGCACCCGCTCCTGCGCGAGCGAACGCCGGTGCGGATGGACCTCACCCACTGCGGTTGGAGCGACATCTTTTTCCTCGGGATGGATTTCCCGGAGGGCGCCCGGGTGCTGAACCTGTCGGTCGATCTCGGCGTCCACGGGCGGGACACCGGGCCGCGCCCGCCGATCGAAGCCTACTTCCGGGTCATCGACGAACCCGTGATTCGGCTCGCCAGCGTCGACCTCGAGGCGTCGGCCTGTTTGGCGACGTTGGACGACGTATTCGATTTCGGCCGGGACCACCTCGGGCTGTTGAAGGCGGCGGTCATCGCGGCGGGCATCGTGCCGCCGGGCATCGAGCGTTCGGGGGCGGAGCTGGGCGCGCTGCTCGGCGCGGTGTTCGGCCCGGGCCGAGGTTTCGAGCTGGTGAGCAACGTCAACCGGATCCCCAAAGGCTCCCGCCTCGCCGTGTCGACCAACCTGCTTGGGGCGCTGATCGGGGTCTGTATGCGGGCGACAGGCCAAATCGGTGCCCTTGAGGGGCCGCTGGCAGAGGCGGACCGCCGGATCGTCGCGGCGCGCGCGATTCTCGGGGAGTGGTTGGGCGGGTCCGGTGGCGGCTGGCAGGACTCGGGTGGGCTGTGGCCCGGGATTAAGCTCATCGAAGGCGCGCCGGCGCGGCCCGGAGATCCCGAACACGGCATCAGCCGCGGGTGCCTGCTGCCTCGTCACACGTTGCTCGGACCGGATCGCGTGCCCGCGGCGGCCCGCCGCGCCCTGCAAGACTCGCTCGTGCTGGTGCACGGCGGGATGGCGCAGAACGTCGGTCCCATCCTCGAGATGGCCACCGAGAAGTACCTGCTGCGCAGCGCGGAGGAGTGGGTGGCGCGCGGCCGGGCCATCGCGACGCTCGACGAGATCCTCGGCCTCCTGGCCGCCGGCGACATCCGGGGCTTGGGCCAGGCGCTGACGGCCAATTTCTTCGGCCCGCTGCAGACCATCATTCCGTGGGTGAGCAACCGATATACAGAGCTGGTGATCGAACGGACGCGCGCCGCCTTCGGGGAGGACTTCTGGGGTTTCTGGATGCTGGGTGGGATGTCGGGCGGCGGGATGGGCTTCATCTTCGCCCCGGCCCGGCGGGCGGAGGCGCAGGAGCGGCTCCTCGCGATTATGCTCGCGACCAAACGGGAACTGGAGCCCGCCCTGCCCTTCGCGATGGACCCCGTGGTGTACGACTTCGCCCTCAACGAGGAGGGCTCGGTGGCCGCGCGGCTCGAGGGTGCGGCGGCGCTGCTGCCGCCGGCCTTTTACCAGCAGGCCGTGCCCGGTTGGCTGCGCCGCCAGGCCCGCGACCTCAGCCCCCGCGAACGCGCCGACCTGCAGCAGTTCACCCGCGCCGCACGGCAAGGCGGAGAATTTGCCGCGCTGCTGCCCAGTCTGCTCGACCGCCTCCTGCCCGGCACCTCCGGCGCCGAGGGCGAGGCCGGCCAGCTCGACCGACTCCTCGACGGGAACGGCTTCGACCGGGAACAGCACGAGCAGATCCGCACCGACCTCCGCGCCGGGCGCATCGGGCTCGCCCGCAACCGGCTGCCGCCGAGCACCCGGATCGAGGACGTCGCTCCGGGGGACCTCTTTACGGCCGAAACCGCCTCCGCCGAGCTGCGGGCCGAGGGCGCCGCAGCCCTCCGTCGCGGGGAGGCCGCAGTGGTCACCTACGCGGCCGGCGTGGGCAGCCGGTGGACGCAGGGGGCGGGCGTCGCCAAGGCGCTGCACCCGTTCGCCAAGTTCGCCGGGCGCCACCGCAGTTTCGCCGAGGTGCACCTCGCGAAGTCGAGCCGCACCGCCGCCGAGCACGGCACCACCATTCCCCACGTCTTCACCACCTCGCACCTGACCCACGCGGCCCTCGCCGGGCATCTCGCGGGCATCGGCCCGGTGCCGGGCACCGAGGCGCTGCTCTCTCCAGGCCGGTCGATCGGCCTCCGGCTCGTGCCGATGGAGCGGGACCTGCACTTCGCCTGGCAAGAGACCGCCCAGCAGCGGCTTGACGAGCAAAAGGAGAAGGTGCGAGGCAGCGTCCGCGCCGCGCTCGTCCAATGGGCCCGGGCGGCCGGCGAGGGGGCGGACTACACCGACAACCTGCCCGCCCAGTGCCTGCACCCGGTCGGCCACTGGTTCGAGCTGCCCAACCTGCTCAAGAACGGCACCCTCGCCCGCCTCCTCGCAGAGCGCCCGGCCCTGCGCACGCTGCTCGTGCACAACATCGACACGCTGGGCGCGACGCTCGATCCGGCACTGCTCGGCTGGTTCCGGCGCTCCGGCGCCACCCTCGGCTGGGAGGTCATCCCGCGCCGACTCGAGGACCACGGCGGCGGCCTCGCTCGCGTCGACGGCCGCTTGCGGCTGGTCGAAGGGCTCGCGCTGCCCCGCGAAGAGGATGAGTTTGCGCTGACTTATTACAGCACGAACACGTGCTGGGTGGACATCGACCGCCTGCTGGACCTGTTCGGGCTGACCCGCGCCGAGGCCGCCGACCCCGTCCGGACCGCCGCCGCCGTGCGCGTGCTCGCCGCCCGTTTGCCAACCTACGTCACGCTCAAAGAAGTGAAGCGCCGCTGGGGCCACGGGCAGGAGGACGTCTTCCCCGTCGCCCAGTTTGAGAAGCTCTGGGGCGATATGACCGCGGTGGCGGAATGCCCCAGCGTCTTCGCGGCCGTTCCCCGCGCGCGGGGCCAGCAGCTGAAGGACCAGGCCCAGCTCGACGGGTGGGCGCGGGACGGCTCGGCCCGGCACGTGGACCGCCTCTGCGCTTGGTGAGGCGGCGGGCCGCGGGCGATTGACGCGCCCCCGCGGCCCCGGCATCAGCCCCCTATGCGCCCCACCCTCACGGCCCTGTTCGCGCTCCTGCTGGCGGTCATTCCCTCCCGCGCCGCGGACGCCGGTTTCACGGTCGAGAAGGACGTCGCCTTCCTCGCGCCGGACCGGGCGGAGAAGCTCGATGTCTACCTCCCGGCCACGGGCGGCACGGAACTCCGGCCCGGATTCGTGTGGATTCACGGGGGCGGATGGACGGGCGGAACCAAGAACGAAGCTCGCGCCACCAACGTCTGCGGCACCCTCGCCCGGGCCGGGTACGTGGCGGTGAGCGTGGACTACCGGCTGGGCGACGGCGCGTGGCCGACCCTGCTGTTCGACTGCAAGAACGCCGTCCGCTTCCTCCGCGCGCAGGCGGCCCGCTACCGGATCGATCCCGCGCGGATCGCGGTGGGCGGCGGTTCGGCGGGCGGCCATCTGGCACTGATGGTCGCGCTGACTGCGGGCCAACCGGGGCTCGAGCCCGAGGGCGCCGCGACCCCTTATGCAGGGGTTTCCAGCGCGGTCCGGTGCGGGGTGAACCTTTACGGCATCACCAACATCCTGACGCGCCGGCAGGTCGCGGCCGACGGTACCCCCGGCGAGATCCGGCCCCCCGAGGGCGCCCACCTGCGGGTGTATTCCGCGCGGGACGCCGCGGATCCGGTGTTCCGCCTCGCGTCGCCAGTAAACCACCTCTCGCCCGCCAGCGTGCCGCTGCTGACCCTGCACGGGCGGCGCGACGCCACCGTGGATTACCTGCAGGCCGAGGAACTGGACCGGGTGGCGCGGGAACGCGGTGCCCGTCACGAACTCGTGCTGCTGGAGCGGGCGGGACACACGTTCGACCTCGAGACCTGGCAGCGGAAGCCCCTGGAGCGCGACCTGCGCCCGGTGCTGCTGGAGTTCCTCGCCCGCCACCTGCGCTGAGGCCCGGCGCGCGGTCCCGCATCCCAGATGAGCCCCGAACGCCGCAGCCTCTGGTCCTGGGCCCTGATCGACTGGGCTAATTCCGGCTGGGCGGTCGTGGTGATGACCGCGTTCTTCCCGATCCTCTTCCAGGACTTCTGGGGCGCGGGGACTGGGCTCAGTCCGGAGCAGACCACGGCGTACCTCGGTTACTGGAACGCGCTCTCGGGCCTGCTGGTGGCACTGCTGGCGCCGATTCTCGGGGCGGTGGCGGACCAGGGGAACGCGAAGCGGCGTTTCCTCGTGGGTTTCACCCTGCTGGGAGCGGCGGCGACGGCGGCGCTGCCCCTCGCAGCCCGGGGCGAACACGTGCTGGCCGGAGCCCTCTACGCGCTCGCGGCCATCGGGTTCTCGGGCAACGCGCTGTTCACGGACGCGCTGCTGACGGACGTGACCCGGCCGGAGCGGTATGACCGAGTGTCGGCGTTTGGCTACGCGCTGGGTTACATCGGCGGGGGACTGCTGTTCGTGGGCTGCACCGTGGTCGTGCAAGCGCCGGCGCGCTTCGGGTTCGCCGGGGCGGTCGAGGCGGTGCAGGCGTGCTTCCTCGTCACCGCGGGGTGGTGGCTGCTGTTCACGATTCCTGCGCTGCTCTGGGTCCGGGAAACCCCGGCGGTGCCGGCGGCGGGCGGGGGGCCGCTCCTGACGCGCGGCTTCCGGCAGCTCGCGGTGACCTTCGCGGACCTGCGCCGGGACCGCCGGCTGCTGACCTTCCTCGGGGCTTACCTGCTCTACATCGACGGGGTAAACACGGTCATCAAGATGGCCGTGGCCTACGGCCGGGCGATCGGCCTCGACGCGGGCGGGATGCTGACGGCGCTGGTGATCACGCAATTCGTGTCGTTCCCCGCCGCGGTGGTGTTCGGGCGGCTGGGGGAGCGGATCGGGCCCAAGGCGGGCATCAGCCTTGGCATCGGCGTTTACGCGGTGCTCTGCATTTTCGCCGCCCGGATGGATTCGCCGCGGGAGTTCCTGATCCTCGCGGGCGTCGTCGGCCTGGTCCAGGGCGGCGTGCAGTCGCTCAGCCGCTCGTACTTCGCCCGGTTGATTCCGGCCGAGCGGGCGGGCGAGTACTTCGGCTTCTACAATATGCTGGGGAAGTTCGCCGCGGTGCTGGGGCCGACCCTGATGGCCGTGACGGCGCTCGCGACCGATAGCCGCGCCTCGATCCTCTCCCTGCTGCTGCTCTTCGGGGGCGGACTCTGGCTGCTGAGCCGGGTGCGCACGGATCCTCCTCCGGCGGCGCCGTCGTCCTGAGCCCGGCCGATCCGGGCGGGGGCGCACGACCCGGGAGGGCGGCGGCGGGCGCCGGCGTTGCTCCTCTCGCCACGCCGACACCAGATCCCCGCGGGGGGTGGCCGCCGAACCCATCCGCCGCTTCGCCGCGAAGGCATCGTCCACTCCGTCCTGGTCCGTATCCTGCCACCACGGATGGTCGTCGCTCTGCAGCACCTCCTGGATCCAGGCGCCTTCGCCCCCCGCGCGCACCCAGATCCACGCCGCGGTCCCGGGGCCCGCGAGTAGGTCAGCGGCCACCAGCCGCGGGCCGGCGAGGAGATCCCAGCGGCGGCGGGCCGGATCGAGCCGCAAGGTTAGCACGGGGGCCGCCGCCAGACTGCGGCCCGCGTGTGGGGCCGTGCCTAGGTGCAGACCCAGCGGGCGCCAGCCGGCGACCGGATCATCGCTCATCAGCTGCAGCGCGCGGTCGGCCGGGCTCGGGATGAAGCCCAGCCGCGCCCCACCGGCCTCGATGATCGTCCCGGCAGACACCTGCGCCACGAGCACCACGTACAGCACACCCCTCCCCCCGGCCCGCAGCGGCCGGCTCCATTCGGCGCCCGCGGGCAGATCCAGGTACGCCACCCCATCGCGCCGGGCCAACGCGAGTGGGGTGCCAATCGCGGCCCGGGCCAGATCCTCCCGCTGCCAGCGCGACTCCGGCGCCCGAGCGAGAGATGGAAGTTCCACGCCGGCGACAACCGCGGGCACGCCAGCGCAGAGGGCCGGCACAAGAGTGAGAAGCAGGTTGCGCAGGTTCACGGTTGGCGAGTGGTGTCGTCCGGCTCCCCCGGGGCCGAAAGGTTGCGGGCCGGATCGAATTCGAGGTTCCGGTCTCCGGCGACGGGGTTGAAATGCACCGTCAGTCCAAGCTCGCCCCGCGCGTCCAGTTGGAGGCCGGCGATGAGTTTCGCGTGATGCCACGCAACGATCGCACCGGAGCCATCTCGGACGGGACGCACTCGCAGGAAGTAGCCCCGCTCCGGTTTCCGCAGGTTCTCCCCGCCGGGTTCGCCGGTGCGGCACGCCCAAGTCCGGACCGGCGCGTAACCCTGCGCGGGGGCGAGGTGCGGCATAGGCAGGGCGCTGTAGGCGAGGTAGTCCGCGCTCACTTCCACCAGCCCGCCACCGCGCTCGGGCACCGTGAGCTCGAAACGCGCCTGCCAGCGGCCGTGCAGGAACCGCGCGTCCGCCTCGCCCAGCGCCACGCCCCCCTGCGGCAGCCGCAACGCCGCCATCACGGCGGGCGGGAACTTCCAGCCGAGGAACTGGCGTTCGATCCGGACGCGCACGTCCGCCCGCTGCCCGCGGCCCCGCGGCGGCAGCGCTTCGCCCCGCTCCAGATCCAGCTCGTAAGTCTGAATCTCCACCGTGCCCGGTGGCTGCGGTTCCGCTTCCCCCCATTCCACCCGGAAGCGCCGGACGTGGAGCGCGACGGGGCGGCGTACCTCCCGCAGGATGAGGCGAAGTTCCCGCGGTTCGTCCGCGGGCGGCAGTTCCAAATCCGCCGGATACCGGCCCGGCGCCTCCCCGCGCACCAAGACGCGGCCGATCGCGGTGCCGCGCGCGACGAACACGCCGGCGGGATCACTCAGCCCAGAGCGCACCTGCTCGGCGCCGAGCTCCGGCGTCGTGAACACGACAGTCGTGCGGGCAGCAGCGAACGGTTGGCCGGACTCGTCGACGAGGAGCAGCCTCAGTTCACCGGCGAACGCCCCGGCGACGGCACCAGCGAGAAACAGGATGAGACGGATGATCATGGGAGGAGGTGGGCTTGGAGGAGGATCTGCCGGTAAAGTGGCGCGACGTAGGGCAGAGCCACGGCACGGAAGTCGCTGTGCAGCCAGCGGGCGCGGTTGCGATGGTCCAACCCGCGGGGTTCGTCGGACCAGATGCCCGGCACGCGACCGATCTGTTCCAGATCCAAGTTTCTCCCCGTGCCGAGGGGTTCGAGCGGTTGCAGCGCGGCGCCGAAGGACAGGGCGGGGATGCCCCGCGCGAGGACATCGTACTGCACGAGGCGGCGGCTGGCGGCGGCGGACGCCCGGAGCGGATCGCGGTGGTGGAGATCGGTCTCGAGGAAGGGCGCGAAGTAGGGCTCCAACCGGAGGTCGGGCGAAGGCGTGAAGCCCGGCCAGTAGTTGACACTGGGGCCCCAGCCAGCCTGCAGGCGGCTGAAGACCAGCGCGGCCAGCGAGTCGCCCAGACTCGCGCCCTTGGCGAATTCCTGCATCACCCAAGAACCGCGCGTAACGGCGAACCCCTGCCGCACAATGAGCGCCACCATCGAGGCGTTGCCGGATTCTGGGGCAGCCAGGATCTCCTCGCCCGGCGAGAAGAAGTTCACCGCCGCGGGTAACGCCCGCGCCAGCCGGCCCCGCCAGGTGAGCGCCGCGCGGGCGTCACCGGCAACCCCGGCAAAGAGCTCGTGCCAGCGGGCGGCGTACGTCACCGCCGGGAGCGATCGCCACGTGTCGTGGGTCATCGACCCAGCCTGGCCCTTTAGGCTTCCTTCCGGGTTTGCGTCGTAGGCCTCCGCGGGGACCGCCGCGTTCAACATCAGGTAGCGACTCGCCGACAAGCCACCGGCGGCGATCGCCTGGCTCGCCACCAAATTGCCGAGGCTGTGGGCCAGCACCGCAATATCCCCGCCGATGCCGCCCGCGGTGAGCGCCGGAGCGAGGGCATCCCCCGCCTGAAACGCGTGGAAGACCGACTGGTGGTAATCGAGTCCCGTGTCTCCGGGCCAGAGCACCGCCACGAAACGCGCGCGGCTACCCAGCCGATGTAGCCGCTTGAAGGTCTCCGTCGCCCAGCCCCGCGCCTCTTCGCCATCGATCGAGAAACCGTGGATCCAGAGCAGGTGCCGACCGTGGGTCTGGGCGTCCGGCCAGGGCTCGCCGGGGTCCGCCAAATTTGTGCCCGGACCGAGGAGCGAAGGAAGGTGGGGGCTCCCGTTGGCGTTCCGCGCCGTGCTGCGAAGGTTGAGGACGCGGTACATCCGCTCGACCGGCACGACGCGCAAAGGCGCCGCCAACGTGGTCACCACCTCGCCCCTTCGATCGCGAACGGTTAACCGCAACGGCGCGCGCGTCTCACGCCGCCCTTCCACCAAGAGGACCGCGCCGCCCGGACGCCCTGCCAGTTCGACGAACGACCGGCTGAGGGCGATGCCCTCGGCCGGCACCACGCGCGTCGCCGCCTCACCCGGCGGCCGCGTGAAGTCGTCGCCAAACCCGGTCGCCAGCACCCGCTCCAGACACAGCTCGGCCTGCTCCCCGGTGAGGTTCGTGTACGCGAAACTCAGCGCCGCGTCCGCTTGGCTGAGCCGGTACGTGAACCCGGCGGCCGGCGGGTAAGCCGCCACCAACTCCCGGAGCAGCAGGCTCACCGGGAAGAAATCCACCAGATCGCGCGTGCCATCGACCCGGCCCGGAAAGGGCCCCGTGTCCGCGTGATCGGGCGTGCCCCGGCCCGGAATGTCCGTTCCCCCGGCTTCGCCGGAATCGTCGTCTTCATTAACCCAAATCCGCTCCGGGACGCGCAGGGTTCCGGTCGGGGCGGGCGCCACGTCGAGGGTGCACCAAACGGTGGTCGCGTCGTCGAGACGCAGGCCGAGTTGAAAGCGTCCGGCGGTGTCTAACCCCAGCTCCAAGGTGCCCCCGGCACCGAGACCGCCGGCGACCCGGGTCACCCCGTCCCAGACCTCCCACGCCACGCGGGGTCCGAGTTGCAGCAGACCGCCGACGACATCGGAGAGGTCGATCCGCACCCCGCCGCCCGCGCCCAAAACGACGGGCAAAATCCCGCCGCCCCCGCGGCTGGACCCCAGGTTCGCCGTAAGACCGCGCCATCCGGCCGTGGCCAGCGGACGCCCGAGACGCACCAGATGCGGGGGGAACGCGTTCAGGGCCGCGGCCGGGAAGAATTCCGCCGCTAGCATCTCGGCGGTGACGC
>JBILWD010000231.1:0-6052 GCA_044370095.1 Opitutaceae bacterium
CGTTGTTGGCGTTGCGCGTCCAGTGGGTCGGGTTGCGCAGCCAGTCCTGCCACAGCTTGCCGTTGTCGACGTGCTGCTGCTTGGGCATGCCGAAGTCGGGGATGCGCTCGGAGTAGACCTCGTCGAGGAAGCGCGCGGGGCTGTCGTCGTTGGCGAGGCCGGCCTGGGTGAACGGGGTGGTGCTGGCGCGGCCGTCGGCGCCGACGTAGGTGTAGGTCTCGAGGTTGCCGCCGGGGCCGCGGAGGTCGCGGATCTTGCTGCGCACGTCGGCGCCGAGCTTGAGGGTGAGGGTGGCGCCGCGGACGTCGAAGTCGCGCCGCACGTTGGCGTAGGCTTGGCGGGTGGTGTCGTAGGTGCGCTGGCGGTTGCTGTTGGCGGAGACCAGCGAGTAGTTGTCCAGGCGCGAGGGGTCGACGCGGCGGCCCTCGGGATCGAGCACCGTGATGCGGCCGGGGCGGAGGTAAAAGATGTCGTCGAAGAGGATTTGGACGTTATTCCGCTGGATGGTCATTCCGTTGAAGAACCCCTGGTCGATGTCCTGGTAGTCGATGCGCGAGTTGCCGTAGGCGACGCCGGCGTCGGATTTCCACATGGGCCCGTCGTGGAGCCAGCGCAGCGAGGGGGTGACCGTGCGGCCGGGGCGGATGCGGCCGTTGTTGCCGATGGTCATCTGGCCGGCGTTCACGGCGGTGCCGGTGGCCGGGAAGAGGCTCACCTGGCCCCAGCTGTGGGTGGGGCTCCAGTTGCCGGGCAGGATTCGGTTGATGGTGAACGTCTGCGTGCGCGTGGCGAAGTGCTCGCGCAGCATGCCGTAGGAGAAGCCGAACGTGAGGCGGTCGTACCGGGCGGGCTTCCAGTCGATCGTGGTGGCGAAGGACTCGCGGGAGGTGTTCTTGCCGCTGTCGCGCCAGGAAAAGGTGCCGAGATACGGGTTGTCGGGCGTGGTCGCGGGCAGGCCGGTGGTGGCGGTGGCGGCGACGTTGGTGCCGGTGGCGGAGCCGCGCCACTGCATCGCGGTGTTGGACTGCGGCGTGTACTGCAGCGAGTAGCCGGCCGAGACGGTGTAGCCGAAGGTCTTCGAGACGGGGACGATCGCGGAGACGTCGACGCCGGGGTGAATCTTGTAGGACATCTGGCCCCAGCCCGGGCCGGGCGTGCGGCGGCCAAAGGCGCGCTCGGCGTCCTTCATCAGCCAGGAGACGCTGTAGCTGTAGGCGGGCTTGTTGCGTTCAAAGGCGCTGCGGGGCACGAAGTTGACGGCGCCGGCGAGGGCGGAGCCAGGGGTGTCCGGGGTGGGGGAGCGGTTGATCTCGATGCGCGAGATGTTGTTGATCGAGATCTGGTCGAGCTCGACCGCCCGGCGGGTGCCGGCCCCGGCGGCGCTCGCGAGGTCGAAGCCGCCGAGCGAGATCGGGACGTTGTCGGCCGGGGCGCCGTTGATCGAGAAGCGCCGCGCGTCGCCCCCGGTGTAGTCGCTGGTGATGCCCGGCAGGAACTTCATGAATTCTCCGATGCTGCCGTCGGCGATCGTGCCGAACTCGTCGGCGGAGACCACGTTGACGATGTTGCGGGCGAAGCGCTGCTCGTTGATCGCGATCGCCGCGCCCTCCATCTCCTTCGAGGACGCGACCACGAACTGGTCGAGGCGCACCACGTCGGCGCCCGGCCGCCGCGCTCCCGCGGCGGGGAACGTGATGTCGAGCGTCGCGGTCTGGCCGGCGGTGACCGTGACGCTCAGGGTCTGCAGCGGCAGGCCGGTGAAGAAGGCCTTCACCCGCACCGCACCGGCGGGCACGTTGGCGAGCCGGTACTGGCCGGTGTCGTTGGACAGTACCTCGAGCCGCGTGCCCTCGACGGAAAGGAGCGCCTTCTCGAGGTACTCCCCGCGGCCGGCGTCGAACACCCGCCCCTCGATCGCACCCGTGCCGGCGCCCTGGGCCGGGAGGAACGCGGGGAGCAGGGTCGAGAGCAGGAGCAGCAGGAGAGGGCGGCGGGTGGACGCGCGGAGCGACAGGCGGTGCAGGGTGGCGGGGAGCATAATGCAGCGGGGTTGGGCGGACGCTGCGGGGTCGCGGGTCGCGAGGCAATCCCCGGAGCGCCAGCGGAGCCGGATCCGAGACGGCGAGTGGGGGACGGACGCGCTTCGGGGCTTGACGTGTTCAAATGAACACGTGCAGTCTGCGCCTCGTCCGCCGGGCCTCCGTCCACCCCGTTTCCGGGTGAAGGCGGGCTTGATCCGTCGCGGGCAAACGCTCACCTCTTCGCCGCCCGCCGCTTCTCCTCCCTCTTTTTCCCATGTCCAAAGCCGCTCCTGCCCCCGCCAAAACCGCCGCCCCCGCCGCCGCCGCCCTGGCCACCGCCACCGCCGCGAAGGAAAAGAACATCGAGCTGGCCGTCTCCTCGATCACCAAGCAGTTCGGCGAAGGTTCGATCATGCGCCTGGGCGACTCCCAGAAGATGAAGGTCGAGACGCTCACCACCGGCTCGCTCGCGGTGGACCTGGCCCTGGGTGTCGGCGGCCTCCCCAAGGGCCGCATCATCGAGATCTACGGGCCGGAGTCCTCCGGTAAGACGACCTTCTGCTTGAGCGTCATCGCCGAGGCCCAGAAGCGCGGCGGCCTCGCCGCCTTCATCGACGTCGAACACGCCCTCGATCCCAAGTACGCCCGCGTCGTCGGCGTGAACCTCGACGACCTCCTCGTCTCCCAGCCGGACTCCGGCGAGGACGCCCTCAACATCATGGAGACGCTCATCCGCTCCAACTCCATCGATGTCATCGTGTTGGACTCGGTGGCCGCCCTGACCACCAAGGCGGAACTGGACGGCCAGATGGGCGACGCCACGGTGGGCGCGCAGGCCCGCCTGATGAGCCAGGCGATGCGCCGCCTGACCGCGGTGGTGAGCAAGACCAACTGCATCTGCATCTTCACCAATCAGATCCGCGAAAAGATCGGCGTGATGTTCGGCAACCCGGAGACGACCTCGGGTGGCCGGGCGCTGAAGTTCTTCGCCTCCGTCCGCATCGACATCCGCCGCAAGGACCAGATCAAGACGCCCGAGGGCAAGGTCGTGGGCAACCGGACCAAGATCAAGGTGGTGAAGAACAAGGTCGCGCCGCCGTTCACCGAGTGCGAGTTCGACATCATGTACGACGAGGGCATCTCGAAGATCGGCTCGCTGCTCGACCTCGGCTTGGAGCACAAGATCCTCGAGAAGAAGGGCGCCTGGATCGCCTACGAGGGCAATCTGGTGGGCCAGGGCCGCGACGCGGCCAAGCTGGCGCTCAAGGAGAAGCCCGAGCTCGCGGAGAAGATCCAGCAGGCGGTGCTCGCCAAGGTGAGCGTGGTCGGCGGCAGCACGGTCACCGGCGAAGCCGCCGAGTAAGCTCAGCGGGGCGGCGCGGTTCCGCGCTTGGCTCCGGCCCCGGAGCCGGCAGGGTCGGGGCGTGCCGCTGCTGCCCCGCCCCCTCCGCCGCTGGATCCCCGGCCTCGTCCTCGCCGCCAGCCCCCTCGCGGCCGCCGAGCGCCCGTTGCCGCCCAGCTTCCTGCTCATCCTCTCCGATGACCAGAGCTGGGTCGGCACCTCGCTCCCGATGATCCCGGGTCGGCCGGACACCGCCAGCGACCACTTCCGCACCCCCAACCTGGAGCGCCTCGCCGCCCAGGGGATGCGCTTCACCGACGGCTATAGCCCGGCGCCGTACTGCTGCCCCACCCGCCGCAGCCTCCAGATCGGCCAATCCCCCGCCCGCCACGAGTACCAGCGCGCCCGGGAGGGCTGGCCCGCCGTCTACCGCCGCCAGCTGAACGTCCCCCGCCTCCTCAAGGCCGCCGACGCCCGTTACCGCACCGCCCACCTCGGCAAGTGGGACCACCGCTACGACGGGATCAGCCCCGCCGACCAGGGTTTCGACGTCAGCGATGGGGTCACCAGCAACGCGACCGGCGGCGGCCGCGACGCCGGGGGCGAGCCCGCGCGGGACGACCCGAAGCTCATCCGCTCGTTGACGGACCGCGCCACCGCCTTCCTCGCCGACCAGGCTCGCGAAGGCCGCCCGTTCTTCCTCCAGGTGTCCCACTACGCGGTCCACCTGGAGATCCAGTACTCCCCGGAGTCCTTCGCCCAGGCCCAGTCGTGGCCCGTGGGCCGGAAGCACCGGCTGCCCTCCTTCGCCGCGATGACCCACGACCTCGATGCCGGGGTCGGCCGCCTGCTCGACGCCCTCGGCCGGCTCGGGCTGCGGGAGCGGACCTACGTGATCTTCATGTCCGACAATGGCGGCCGTCCGACGCTGCCCGGCGTCAGCAACGACGGCCCCGGCCTCAATCATCCCCTGCGCGCCGGCAAGGGCACCGTCTACGAGGGCGGCATCCGCGTGCCTTTCTTGGTTGCCGGGCCGGGCGTGCAGCCCGGGAGCGTGAGCCGGGTGCCGGTCACCGGCCTCGACCTGCTCCCGACCTTCGCCGATTTCGCCGGCTACCGGGAGCCGCTCCCGCCGGAGCTCGATGGCGGCAGCCTGCGCGCGGTGTGGCTGGGAGGCGGGGTGGGGGAGGTCCGCCGCCGCCGGCCCTACCTGATCTTCCACCAGGCGGTCGACCGCCGCGCCCAGACGGCGCTCCGGCAGGGCGACCTCAAGCTCGTCAAGAACTGGACCACCGGCCAGGTCGAGCTCTTCGACCTAGCCCGCGACCTCGGCGAGACTCGTGACCTGTCCGCCGAGCGCCCGGCCGAGAAGGCCGCCCTGCTTCGCTTGGCCGAGGCCTACGTCGCCGAGGTGGGCGCCGAGACGCGGCAGCTGGGCAAGGCGAAGGACGACTAGGCCTGTCCTGCTTGACGGGCGAGGCAGGTGGTGAAATAGGGCAAGTACCCCGCCCCCCATGCCAACTGCCCTTCGCCGTGCGCTACTGCGTGCCCTGATCCCCCTCCTGTTCCTCGCCGGTTTCGGTCGGGCCGCCGAAGCGGCGCTCGCCACCGTCGAGGGCCGCATCTCCAGCCCCTCGACCGGCCTCTTCCTCGAGCGCGTGCGCGTCACCGTGGCGGGCGACGCGCGCGAGGTGTTCACGGATCCGGCCGGGTTCTACCGGCTGACCGGGGTCACCGCCGGCACCGTGCGCGTGCGGGTGTTCCACACCGGCTACGCCCCGCAGGAGGTGGCCGTCGCCGTCGCTGCGGGCGCCACGGTGGTGCAGGACTTCGCGCTGGTCCCGGCGGGTTCGCGTCCCGGGGAGGTGGTGCGCTTGGCCGACTTCGTGGTGGCGACCTCGCGCGAGATGGAGGCGGCGGCCATCGCGATCAACGAGCAGCGCTTCGCGGCCGAGATCAAGAGCGTGGTCTCGACCGATGAGTTCGGGGCGGTCGCCGAGGGCAGCGTGGGCGAGTTCCTGAAGTTCCTCCCGGGCGTCACGATGGACTACGAGGCCGGGGCGCTCGCGCGCGGCATCTCGATCAACGGCGTGCCCTCCGACAACGTGCCCGTGCAGGTGAACGGCTTCAGCCTCGCCAGCGCCGGCGGCAACAGCGTCACCGCGCGGACCACCCAGATGGACATGGCCTCGATCACGGCGACGTCCCGCATCGAGGTCGTGTATTCGCCGACGCCCGATGCGCCCGGCTCCGCCCTCGCGGGCCTGGTGAACATGGTGCCCCGCAGCGCCTTCGAGCGGGCCCGGCCCCAGTTCAAGCTGAACACCTTCGTGATGCTGCGGGACAACGCGCGGGAGCTCCGCCGCACGCCGGGCTTCTTTGAGCGCGACACCTGGAAGATCCGCCCCGGCTTCGACTTCTCGTACGTCAATCCGGTCTCGCGCAACTTCGGCTTCACCCTCTCGGGCGGCTACTCCGACAACGGCACCAAGGAGGAGTTCATCCAGCACCGCTGGCACGGCCTCAACACCGCCACCAACGGCGCGGCCTACCCGCACACCGCGCCCGACCGCCCCTACCTCACCCAAACGCAGGTCCGCGACGGCACCAAGAAGGCCGCCCGCACCTCCTTCGGCGCCACCCTCGACTGGCGCCTGTCCCCCCGCGACCGCCTCTCGTTCTCCTACCA
>JBILWD010000232.1:0-6024 GCA_044370095.1 Opitutaceae bacterium
CGTTTACTGCTACCCCGGAATGCGCACCGTGAAACTCGCTTCCGCGGCGGGGAATCCGACTCGCGGCCTCAGCGACGACGGCGAGCCAACACCAGCGAGACCAGCGTGACCGACAGGAGCGCCAGCCAGGGGCCACGCTCCGGGACGCCGGAAGACGGAGTGCCAAAGGCGAATGCGGACACTCCGCCGATGTCTTGAAATCCGTTGGACGTGTCCGCCGTGAGGGTGATGAAGCTGGCGATCGGTGAGACCGCTCCGCTACCCGTATTGATCGTGAACCACTGTCCGGAAGACCACCCCGTGCTGGAAAACGTATGCCCGTAGAGAGTCGTGCCCGAAGGATCAAATGAAAGCTGCATCCTTTCGACAACGGGTGTACCCACGGTACCGATGACCGAAGCGTAGAGCGGGGTGCTCAACGCCCCGGCGGTCAAATCCACGGAAAAGAACTGATTCCCGTACGCGGTCGCGCCGAAGAGTCTCGCGCCCCCTCCCAAGGTCTGGATCGCGATGTCGCCAAAGTAACGGTCGTTCCCCGTAACGGTCGCCGGACTAGACGTATTGCCGTTGACGATATAGTTGAGGGTCGTTGAGGAACGAACGCCCAAGCCGTCTGGATTGCCCGAGCCATCATAGGTGATTGGAATCCGATGAAGGTTGGTGGTGCCCTGTTCGACGTACCAATAAGCCCCACCCCAGAACGCACCGTTGTCCGGCTTGGCGGTCTGAGGCGAACCGAGCTTAACCGGGGCGGCATTGGTCGCCTGGTTCCAATACCAAAGGTCGAAGGACGCCGACGTCGCCCCCGGCACCGCGAAGAAGAAATCTCTGCCCGCAGCATCGAATGCGGCGCCATTGACCAATCCCGTAGCTCCCAGGCCGGAGAGGTCCCGCACGTCCTGCCGCACGCCAGCGTCGCTGACCTCATAGAGGTGGTTATTCGAACCGATGGCGTAAAAGTAATAAGGTGCGGCCGAGGCCGGTACGGAGACGAGGGCGGAGGTCAGAAGCAGGGTAAGCGAGCGGCGAGCGGAGGTCATCGGCGGGGGATAAGGCGATCAAGTTGCGGTTCGCACGACCGTGAGCAATCGCCGTGCCAAGCCTACGTATTGCCACTTAGTGACGCCTAACTCCCTCCGCTGGAACAAACTCGGCGGAGCGGCCAACCCCCTACCCCTTTGATGGCTTAATGCAAAGTGTAAGCTCTACCGGCGCTTTTGCGGGGCTACTTTACACTTTTTGGCAACTCCGCTGTCGCGGGAGCTTTGCGGCAAGGGCAGCCCCTCGCGACCTCGCTCCAAGTCACCCGAACGGAGCGGGAGCCGCCCTCGACCTCTGCACCAGCAGTCGCCCGGAAGGGCCTAACGGTCCCCAAACCCCGCCGGGTGGGCTTGATGCCACTTCCACGCGGTGGCGACGATCGACTTGATGTCCGGGAACTTCACCACCCAACCGAGTTCGCGGCGAGCCTGCGCGGAATCCGCAAAGAGTGCCGGAGGGTCCCCGGCCCGGCGCGGCGATTCGACCACCCGGACCGGTCGGCCCGTGATTTCCTCGACGGCCGCGATGACCTCGCGGTTGGAGGTCGGGCGACCCGTGCCTAGATTATAGAAGAGCTGGGTGCCCGGCGCGTCGAGGCGCGTGCAAGCCGCGATGTGCGCCCGGCTGAGGTCATCCACGTGGACGTAATCCCGCAGGCAGGTACCGTCCGGGGTCGGGTAATCGGTCCCGAAGAGCTGCAGGTGGGGTCGGCGACCCGTGGCGACGTCGATCGCCAGGGGGATAAGGTGCGTCTCCGGCGCGTGGTCCTCCCCAATGCTGCCATCCTCGGCGGCGCCCGCGGCATTGAAGTACCGGAAGACCGCAAAGCTCAGGCCATGGGCGACCGCTAGGGCCTTCAGCACCTGCTCGATGTCGAGCTTCGTCTGCCCATACGGGTTGATGGGCGCCTGCGGCAGGTTCTCGTGGATCGGGAGCGTGGCCGGAATCCCGAACGTGGCGCAGGTCGAGGAGAAGATGAAACGCCGCACCCCGGCGTCCCGCATCGCCTGCAGCAGGTGCAGCGTCGCCACGACATTGTTGAAGTAATACTTCATCGGGTCGGTGACCGACTCCCCGACGTAACAATAGGCGGCGAAGTGCATCACCGCGTCGATGCGCTCCGCCTCCAGCACCCGGCGCACGAAGGGTGCGTCGCCGAGGTTGCCCTCGTGGAGGCTCACGCCCGCGGGCACCGCCGCGCGGTGACCGTAGACGAAGTTATCCAGGATGACCGGCCGGTGCCCGGCGGCCAGGAGCTGGCGGACGCAATGACTGCCGATATACCCGGCCCCACCGACGACGAGGATGTTCATGGAACTCGATCGAACCGCCTCAGGACTGGCTCTCCGCCGCCTTCAGCTCCTCCAAGGCGCGCCGCACCTCTTCGGCGGACTCGCCGGCCAGCTTAAGCTCAAGCGCCCTTTCGAGCGCCTTACGCGCGTCCCCGGGGCGCTTCACCTGGCGCAGGGCCAGACCGAGATAGCGCTGCAAGTCGGCGTCCTGCTCGCGTTTCTGCGCCGCCTCGCCCAGCAAGGTCGCCGCCCGGTTGAAGTTCCCTTGGCGGAACAGCACGACGCCGAGCGCCTTCGCCACCTCCGGATCGTCCGGGAACCGCTCGCGCGACTTGGTGGCGTACTCCAGGGACCGCTTGGCGTCCGCATCGGAACCCCCCGCCCACAGGACCGCGAGCCGTTGCTGCCCCATCTGATGTTCGGGATAGGCCGTCAGCAGTTGCTCATAAGCCGCACGCGCCTTGACCGCGTCGCCGGCCTTTTCAGCGAGCCTGCCGTCCGCCCAGAGCACCCAGGCCGAACGCGGCGCGGCCTTGCGCCGCTCCTCGAGCGCCGTCGGCGCGGGCTTACCCGCCTCTCCCGCGGCGAGAAATGTCCGCAAGGCGGTCGCTTCCTTCGCGAGCGGGTGCGCGGCGTGGCGGTCCACCAGTTCCTGGAGCGCAGTCTCCGCCTCCCGGTGGTCGCCAGCCGCCGCCGCTCCCTCGGCGAGGTCGAGCTGCACCTCCGGAACGCCCGGCCGGCCGCGGGCCGCCTCACGCAGGAGACTCAAGCCCCATGAGTGCTGACCCTGCCGGCTGGCGAGGCGCCCGAGCGCGCGCGCCACGTCGGGATCCGCCGAGGCGGCCTTGCGGGCCGCCTTGGCCGCCTCGAGGGCCTTCTCTCCTTCGCCCTGCACTTCCAGGATCCGGACGATCCCGAGCGCGAAGCTCGCATTGGTGGGACTCGCCGCGGCCGCCGCCTGCCAGGAGGCCAGAGCCTCCTTCAATTCACCCGCCCGTTCCTGGAGCAGCGCGAGGCGGCTCAGCAGGAGGGGATCGTCCTTGCGGGCGTTGAGTTCCGTCTCGATCAGCTTGCGCACCTCCGCCCCCGCCTTGGCGGGATCGAAGTCGAGGATCGCGAGGCGCGCCTTGGCCTCCGCCGCGTGGGGAAACTCGGGCGCCACTTTCAGCGCCTGCTGCAAGGCCTTCCGCGCGGCGTCCTCCTGACCCAAGTAATAGCTATTCACGCCCACGTGATAGAGGACCTCCGGGTTATCGGGTAGGCCGGCGAGCGCCTCCTTCAGCAGCGGCTCCGCCTGCGCGTACTGGCCGAGGCGTGTCAAACTCCACCCCAGCGTGTCAGCGACGGCCGGATTATTCGGGGCCACTTCCCGGGCCTTGGCGGCGTACTCCCGGGCCTTGGTGGCGTCCTTGAAGTGCTCCAGTTGAATGTAGGCGAGGTTGTTGACGGCGAGCCACGACTGAGGATCCGCCGTCAACAGGCCCTCATAGGCACTCCGGGCCCCGGGGTAGTCCTTCTTCGCCTCGAGCAGCATCCCTTTGAGCAGCATTGCCTGCGTCGACTTCGGGTTCTTCGCCAGCAGGGTTTCCAAGCTCGCGACCGCTCCGTCGTGCTTCTGGGTACTGCCGTAAAACTGAGCCAGGGCGAGGTAAGGCTCGGAGGCCTCGGGCTCCAGTTCGATGGCGCGCTTCAGGGCGGCCTCCGCCTGATCCGGCTCTTTCAGCGTCAAATGCACCCGCGCGAGGATCAGCTGCGGGCGGGCGCTCTGGGGGTTGGCCTGCACGCTCGCTTGGGCCAGCCGCAGGGCCTCCGGCCCTTGGTTCGCGCCGAAGGCGATGCCGATCAGCAGTTCCAGCGCGCCGAGCTGGGTCTTATCCAGTTCCAGCGCCTTGGTCAGGTCGGTCTTGGCGTCAGTGGCCCGCCCCAGCCGAACCGACAATTCACCGCGGCGAAACGTCCATCCGGCATTCTGCGGCGCCGCCTTCAGCAGCGCGTCATAAACGCGCCAGGCCTCATCATTACGCCCCAAGGCGCGCAGGACCTCGCCGAGCTGCTCCCACGCGGGCGAAAAGTCAGCCCGCGACTGGAGCAGGCGGCGCAGAGGAGCCTCGGCCGGCGCCGGCTCCCCTTTGCGCAGGTGCAGCGTGCTGAAAAGGATGACCGGGGGCGGGTAAGCCGGGTCGATGCCGATCGCGGTCTGCAGGCTGACGATCGCCTTATTCAACTCCCCCTTGCCGACGTGGGCCCGCGCCAGGTGAAAATGAGCCATCGGGTTGTTCGGAAACAAGGACAGCAGGCGCTCGAACTCCACGATGGCTCCGTCCCAGTCCTGGCGCTGCAGCTTGATCTGCCCCGCGAGCAAAATCGCCTCGCCCCCGAAGGGTTCGGTGGCGACCGCCTTGTTCGCCAGTTCCAGAGCCACATCAGCCTTCTGTTCACTGTTTTCGAGGTGCGCAAGCGCCAGCAGCGCCGGCACGTAATCGCCCCGCCGCTGGACGACCCCCTCGAGGATTCGCCGCGCCGCCGCGACGTCCTTCTGTTGCAGCTTGAAAGCGGCCCACCGGACCTCGTGCATCACGCGGTTAGGAGCCGTCTCGGTAACCGCCTGGAGGGCCGCGTCGGCCTTTTCCGGCTCGTTCCGGGCGAGGTGCAGGAGGGCCTGGGCGCTGTTGATTGCGTAATACTTCGCGTCCGCCGCCCGGGCCCGGGTAATCAGCGCGTCCGCCTCGTCATACTTCTTCTCCTTGAGCGCCAGCATCGCCTGCCCCGCGAGGGCCGGAGCACCCTCCGATGCGGGGGCCGGCAGTGCCTTCAGGATCGCCCGCGATTCCTCGACTTCCGGGCCGTTCTGGCTGGTGTCCGCCAGCAGCAGCGGGGCCTCGGGGTCAGCCGGGCGCCGCTCCAGCACGAAGCGCGCCGCGGACCGCGCCTCCGCCGGCTGCCGGAGGGACAGCTGGCACATCCCGAGCTTCAGCCGCACGTCCACGTCATCCGGCAGCAGTTCCTTCGCCTTGGCGAGGAACGCCGAAGCCCGGTCGAGCCGGCCCTGGTTCAGGTACACCTCACCCAATCCCACGAGCGCCCGCGGCTGCGGCTGGGGCGTCTGCTGCGCGGTCTTGAACTCCAGCTCCGCCTCGGCGTACTTGCCAGCCGCGAGCAGCTCCTCGCCCTTCTTCAGCGCCTTATCGATGCGCGACTCGCGGGAACAGCCAGCGAGCACCAGCAGGCAGGCCGGGACCATCAGGAATTTCTGGAACGTGTGCATAAAGGTAAGGGGCAAAGGATCAGGATCGCGGGGCGGGCGAGCGGGCTTCCGCCCGCCGGAGCCACCAGAGCAGCGCGCCGAACGGAACTAGGGAAAGCGCGAAGAAGATCGGGCCGCCCTGATGGTGGATGGCCGAGTTGATCATGTGCGGCCCGATGTGGACGCACAGCAGGCCGATGGTCAGGATGCGGAAGCCATTGCGGAGCAGCGCGAGCGGCACGACGATCACGGCGAGGAGAACCCGCCGCCACGAGGCGCGCAGGAACAGCTTGCCCGCCACAAGGCTGGTGATGAAGAGCGCGAGCGAGGAATGGATGCCGCTGCACTCCGGGGCCACCAGCAGGCTGATGCGAGGCAACTGGAAGAGCAGGTCGGTCCGAAAGTTGGGCGTGCGGCTCAGATTGAAGAGGAGGTGGGAGACCTCGG
>JBILWD010000042.1:0-17732 GCA_044370095.1 Opitutaceae bacterium
GCGGGCGGGGCGCGGCGGGAAACCGCTTTACGCGGGCCGCAGAAACGTGCCTCGCTGGGGGATGCCCGGCCCCGACTCCACCCCGCTTTCCCGCCTCGAATTCCTCCAAACCGGGGCCGCCGCCCTACTCGCCGGCGCGCCCGCCGCCGCCGCCGCGGCCGCCTCGAGCTCCCGCCGCGCCGGGATCATCGCCGCGGAGAACGCGCGCGAGGGGGCCCGCGACTGGCAACTGACCCGCGTGCGGGTCGACCAGGACGGGTTTCGCTCCCCCGCGGTTGAGGGCTACTGCTCGCGGCAGAGCGTGCAGGCAGGCGACCGCATCGAGGTGATGATTTCGACCAATCCGCCGCGGCCGGTGCGGCTCGAACTGTTTCGGACCGGTTACTACGGCGGCCGCGGGGCGCGCAAGGTGGCCGAATTGGGACCGCTGGAAACCCGCACTCAGCCGACCCCGGCGCCCGGGGAGAAGAACCTGCACGAGTGCCGCTGGGAGCCCTCCACCTCCCTCACCATCCCAGCGGACTGGGTCAGCGGGGTCTACCTCGGCCGGCTCACCACCATCCCGGCGGCGGAGGACGAGCCGTACTGGCAGAGTCATATCGTGTTTATCGTGCGGGATGACCGGCCTGCGGACATCCTCTTCCAGTGCTCCGACAATACCTGGCAGGCCTACAACCGTTGGCCGAACCGGTTCTCCGTTTACACGCACCCCAAGGGCAATCAGGGCCCGTGGGCCGATGTGAGCTTCGACCGCCCCTACGGCCGCGAGGCCCAGTGGAGCGGCGTCGTGAATGATCCGCGCACCGTGGGCTCCGGCGAGTGGCTCTGCTTCGAGTTCCCGCTGGCCTATTGGCTCGAACAACACGGCTACGACGTCACCTATTGCTCCAATAGCGACCTACTGACCCCCGACCGGGCGCTCCGCTGCCGCGCCTTCCTCAGCGTGGGGCACGATGAGTATTGGGACATCCGGCAGTACCGGAGCGTGGAGCGGCTGCGCGACTCCGGCGTGAGCCTGCTGTTCCTCTGCGGTAACTCGGTGTGCTGGGTCACGCCTTTTCGCCCCGCGCACGACGGCCGACTGAACCGGATCATTTTCCGCGGCGGCCCTTTCGGCGGGGAACAACCCTACGCTCGGGAACGGCACGAACGCCACGGACCCTTTCCCCACCGCGGTCCCGACGAGGGCCTGCTGATGGGGGCGCGCAACGTGGAGCCGATTAACGGGGGAGGGGATTGGACCTGCCGCCTGCCGGGACACTGGCTGTTCGCTGGCACCGGGATGCAGGCGGGCGAGAGCATTCCCGGCCTCATCGGTTGGGAGTACCACGGCCAGCCGGCGACCGAGATCCCCGGGCTCGAGGTGGTGGCGGCCGGTACCGCTTGGGTCAGTGGGGTGCGTCCCCAACAGTGGGCGGCCACCCTCTATCCCGGACCTAAGGGCAACTTCGTGTTCAACGCCTCCACCATCTGGTGGGCGCAGGCCCTTTCGTCCCCGCCCGGACACGTCCTGCCGTGGTCCCATTGGAGCCGGCCACACGGCCCAGACGAGCGGGTGCAGCGGATGACGCGGAATCTGCTGGCGCGCGCCCTCGGACGCGAGGGGTAGGCCGCGGGCTCAGACGGTGCAGAGACGCACCGCCGCGCGGAGCGAGGCCAGCGGGTCCCGCGTGGGCAGGAATTCCTGGCCGACGAAGCCCCGGTAGCCCGTCGCCTGAATGGCGCGCATAATCGCCGGATAGTTCAGCTCCTGCGCGTCTTGCGGCTCGAACTCGTGGCGCCCGGGGTTGCCCGCCGTGTGGTAATGGGCGATCCAAGCGGCGTTCGCCTGAATCGTGCGGATGACGTCCCCCTCCATAATCTGCATATGGTAAATGTCGTAGAGCAGCTTGAAGCGCTCCGAGCCGACGCGGCGGCACAGTTCAACGCCCCAGGCGGTGCGGTCGCACATATAATCGGGGTGGTTCACCCGCGAGTTCAGCAACTCCATCACGAGGGTCACACGATGTTTCTCGGCGGTGGCCACCAGGCGGCGCAGGCCGGCCGCGCAGTGCTCCAGTCCCTGCTGGTCGTCGAGGCCGTCGCGATTGCCCGAGAAGCAGATCAGGTTCTCGAAGCCGGCCGCCGCGACCTCGGGGATCCGGCGTTCGTAGAGCGCGACCAGGGTCTCGTGGTGTTCGGGGCGGTTGAACGCTTTGGTGATGCCACCGACGGTGACGCCCGCGGCCGTCTTGCCGGTCGGATTGCTCACCATCGCGCAATGGAGCCCGTGGCGGGCAAGGGTGGGGAAGTCCGCCGGATTGAGGAGTTCCACCGACTCGAGGCCGATCTCGCGGGCGGCCGTGCAGAAGGCGTCGAGGGAGATGTCCTTGTAGCACCATTTGCAGGCGGAATGGCGGATGCGGCCCGGGGCGGGGGCGGGCGTGGCGGCACGGGCGCGGAGCGCGGAGAGGCCGGCAGCGCCGGCGAGGGAGCGCAGGGCGTCACGGCGGGAGAGGCGGGGTTTCATCGGTGACGGGACGCTGCGGCGGCGGGCGTGGCTTTGGCAAGGGTGGAGCCGGGCTTGCGGCCGCCACTTGCGCCGCGCCGAGCTGATGCTACGGTCGCGCGATGGACTCCCCTGTTACCCTCTCCCGCCGCACCTTGGTCAAGACGCTCGGGGCCGGCCTCGCGGTCCTCCCGGGCGCCTCCCGGCTCGCCGCCGCGCCCGCCGCCGGCACGCCCCAGCCCTTCACGCTGCCGGCCCTGCCTTACGCCTACGCCGCGCTGGAGCCCCACTTCGACGCCCGGACGATGGAGATCCACCACTCCAAGCATCACCAGGCTTACATCACGAGCGCCAACACGGCGCTGGCGTCCCATCCGGCGCTGCGGAACCGGAGCGCCGAGGAATTGGTGAAGGATCTGGCGGCGGTGCCAGAGGCCATCCGCACGGCGGTTCGCAACCACGTGGGCGGGCACCTCAACCACTCGCTGTTCTGGGACGTGATCGCCCCGCGGGCTGGCGGAGCCCCGTCGGGCCCCTTGGCGGCGGCGCTGCAGGAGCGCTTCGGCTCCCTAGACACTTTCCGCGCCCAGTTCACGGATGCCGCGATGAAGCGGTTCGGCAGCGGCTGGGCGTGGTTGACGATCAAGGGGGGGCGGCTCGAGGTCTCTTCCACCGCCAACCAGGATTCGCCGCTGATGGAGGGAGCGGTCCCCCTACTCGGGCTGGATGTCTGGGAGCACGCCTACTACCTGCAGTACCAGAATCGCCGGGCGGATTTCGTCGCCGCGTTCTGGAATGTGGTGGCCTGGGACCGCGTCGCCACCCGCTACGCCGCCGCCCGCTGAGGGTGGAAGGGGGCGCCCGTGGCGGTCACTGCGGGCTCGCCGGGGGCGCCACCCCGGAAAACTCCAGCATATGGGCGACCTCCCGGTAGCCCTTTTCGCGCAATTCCTCTCGCGCCTTAGCGACCGCTTGCTGGAGTTCCCGGGAAACCTCCGGTGAGAGCGGCGCGAGTTGGCCCGAGGAGCGGCAAACCACGTGATAGGTCTCCGGCTGGCCGAAGGCGACCTGGTAGAGCGACGTGCCCTGATGAATCACCGCGCGACGTACCAGGCCGCCGCGCTCGAAGGCCGCCATACACCGGTAAACGGTCACGAGATCGCAGGCGCCCGCCGGCAGGCCGGCGTGGAGCTGCTCGATTGAGACCGGGCTGGTCTGCCGGCAGAGCGCCTCAAGGATCGTCATCCGCGGCTGGGTGACCCGCAACCCAGCCGACTTCAGGCGCGCCGTGGCGAGGATGAGACGCGGGGCGGTTTCCGGGGCGGACGGAGCGGTATCAGGCTTCAGGTTCTCGGCGGAGGGGAGGGAAGGGGTCATTGGCGATCGCGTAGGGCCAGACGATTCAAAACGACCGGGGTTTCACGCCCGAAATTCGCGCGGTGCGGGATTGCACCCCACCGTCCCGTGTGCCAATTCGGGCGGGAAGCATGGAAACTCCGGATTTCAGCGAGGTGGTCGCGCTCATCTGCAAGGAAGACGCGCGCTTCGACCGAAAGGCTTACGAATTCGTGCGGCTCGGGCTGGATCACACGGTGAAGGAACTCCAGAAACGGGACGCCACGCGCGTGGGGCGTTCCCGGCACGTTTCTGGACCGGAATTGCTCCACGGACTCCGCGTCTACGCCCTTGACCAGTTCGGACCCCTGACAAAGACGGTCCTCAATGCCTGGGGTATCCACCGCTGTGCCGACTTCGGGGAGATCGTCTTCAACCTCATCGAATACAATATGTTCTCGAAGACCGACCAAGACCGCCGCGAGGACTTCGAGGAGGTCTTTGAGTTCGAGGACGCCTTCGTGAAACCCTTTCTGCCCTCCCGCCGCCCCCGCGGGGCCAACGGTCCCCGAGCCCGGGGCGCAACATGACGCCCCGCCGGTCCCCGGCGCGGCAGTCGGCGCGCGCAACCCCGGACACCGCCCTGCTCGAGGCCTTCTGGCGCGAGCCGGTGCAGCGGGTGGTTCTCCCCAACGGTGTGACCGTCGTCCTCAAACCGGACGCCGCCGCGGCACTGGCCTCCGTGCAGGTCTGGGTTCGCTCTGGCAGCGTCCACGAGGGGACCCAGCTGGGCGCGGGTCTTTCCCACTTCCTGGAACATATGCTCTTCAAGGGCACGGCGCGGCGCGCCGGGCGCGAGATCAGCGCCACGATCCAGGCCCACGGCGGGTATCTCAACGCGTACACGACCTACGACCGGACCGTCTACTATGTCGATTTACCCAGCGAGCACACGGCCGTGGCGCTGGATGTCCTCGCGGACGCCGTGCTGCATTCCACGCTCCCGGAGGACGAGGTGGCGAAGGAGCGGGACGTGATTCTGCGGGAAATCGCGATGACGCGCGACGACCCCGATAATCGCTTGTGGGACGCGCTGTTCGCGACGGCCTTCCGCGAGCATCCCTACCGGCATCCCATCATCGGGCACCGGGACGTTTTTGCCGCGGTCTCCCGGGAGGAACTGCTGGCCTACTACCGCGAGCGCTACGTCCCTGAGAATCTAGTGGTGGTCGTGGTCGGGGATGTGGATGCGCCCGCTATCCTCGGGGAGATCGGGCGGCATTTCGGTTCGGTTCCGCGTCGCCGGTCGGTCCCGGTGCTGGTTCCGGCCGAACCGCGGCAGCTCGCCCCCCGTCGTGAGCATCGCGTCGAGGAGGTCGAGGTGTGCCGGTCGATTCTGGCTTGGCCCATCCCTGGACTCACCCATACCGACGCCCCGGCCTTGGACCTGCTGGCCGCCGTCGTCGGTCAGGGCGAGAGCTCCCTGCTTTGGCGGGAGGTCCGGGACCGTGCCGGCTTGGTCCACCAGATCGATGCGGGCGCGTGGAATCCCGGCTCAAGCGGCCTGTTCTGTGTCTCCTACACCTGCGATCCGGACAAGCGGGCCAGGGCCGAAGTGTCGATTCACCGGGCGCTCCGCGGGTATCTGGGCCGCCCCGTCCCGGCGGCCGACGTCCGCAAGGCGCGACGCCAGTTGGTGGTGGGTGAGATCAATTCCCGCAAGACGATGAGCGGCCAGGCTTCGCGGCTGGGCGCCGCCGAGGTCGTGGTGGGGGATCTCGACCACGGGCGCACCTATTTTGGCGATTTGGCCCGGGTCACCGGCCGGTCGCTGCAGGTGGTGGCGGCACGATACCTTTCGGACTCCAGCCTCATCGCGGTTTCGACCGGGCCGGCCGTGGCCGGGGCAGGTTCCGCGGCGGTCGTGAGGCGGGCCGCGCCAGCGGATTTCACCGAGACCCATCTGCCGAATGGCGCCCGGCTCCTGCTGCAGCCCGATGCGCGCCTGCCCAACCTGCACCTGCGCCTGCTGCTCCCGGGAGGGCCCCTCTCCGAGACCCCGGACCGGCGCGGGGCGACGGCGCTGCTGTCCACCCTGCTCACCAAAGACACCCGGCACCGGTCCGCCGCCGAGGTGGCGCGGGCGATCGAGTCCGTCGGGGGAGCCCTCTATCCCTTCTGCGGCAACAACAGCCTGGGGCTTGCCGTCGAGGTGCTGCCCAACGAGGCGGCGCTGGCGGTTGAACTACTGGCCGACGCGGTGCTGGCCCCGGCCTTCCGCGAGGGCACCTTCCGGCTTGAACGCGACGCCCAGGTGGCGGCGCTCCGCCAGGATGACGACGACGTCGTGACGTGGGCCCGTAAGCGGCTGCGGCGCCGTTTCTTTGGGGCCGACCCGCTTGGTTTGGATGCTTCCGGGGACATTTCCGGCGTCCAAGCGCTGACGCCTGCGGACTTGGCGGCGTTGCATCGCCGGCTGGCGGTGGCGGGCAATACCGTGCTCGCGGTTGCGGGTGACTTTGATCCCGCGGTGCTACGGAAGCCCCTCGAGCGCCTTTTGTCCCGGCTACCTGCCGGTGGCGGCGCGGGTGCGGCGCTGTCGCCGGTGGCCCTGCCGGCGGAACGGGGGGCTTTCGTGGAGTTCCAGCCCCGCGAGCAGGCGGTCGTACTCCGGGCCTATCCCGGTCCGGCGCTGCACGCGGCGGACTTTTATACCGGCGAGGTTTTGGACGAGTGCCTGAGCGGGATGGCGTCGCGGCTGTTCGAACGCGTTCGGGAGGACAAGGGGCTCGCTTATTTCGTGCGCTCCGCCCGGGTGACCGGGCTGCGATCCGGGATGTTCTCCTTCCTCGCGGGCACCCAGCCGGGCAAGGAGGCGGAGGTGCTGGCGGAGATTGATGCGGAGATCGCCCGGGTCGCTGCTGGCGGGGTCGAACCGGCGGAGCTGGACCGCTGCCAGGCGCGGCTCAAGGCCGCGCGTCAACAGAGTCTACAGACGCCGTCGGCCCGGGCCCTCCAGGCCGGTCTCAACGCCTTGCAGGGCTTCGACCTCAACGACTGGCGCCAGTATGACGCCAAGGTCGAGGGCGTGAGCGGCGCGATGTTGGCGGCTTTCGCGCGGGAGCGCTTGCGGCCGGAGCTTGCCCTGCAGCTGGTCGTGCGGCCCGAAGCCGTCTGAAGCGGCAGGGGCCTGCCGTTGCGCCCCGGCTCAGCCCCCCCCCTGAGCAAAAAAAAGAGGCGACCTGTAAGGGTCGCCTCAAGCTTACCGAAGGAAAGGCTTACTTGTCCTTCTTCTTCTGGCCCGCGGCCATCTCGGCTTGGGTCAGGAAGCCGTCCTTGTCGGTGTCCAGCTGGGCGAAGCGGGACTCGCCCTTGGAGGCGTCCTTCTGAGCGGCAACGAACTCCTTCTTGGAGACCTTGCCGTCCTTGTCGGTATCCAGAGCGGCGAAACCGCCACCCTTCTTCTTCTCTTCGGCGCCAACGAGGGCGACCGGGAGGCTGAGCACGGCGGCGAGGACCGCGACGGTGAGATTACGATGGTTCATTGTGTTTATTGGTGGAGTAACTCCGGGTTCAGCAGCGGAAGACGTTCTTGTTTTGTCAAGGTTACTCTCGATTTTGCCGCGCGCAGTTCAGCGCTTCGCGGAGAATCCCCCGCTCCATTGCAGCTTCTGGCGGACGACGTTAAAATGCGAGTAATCAGAAGCTTGAGCGAGTGGTAGGCGCCGCCGAGCGAGGGCGATCGTGACCGGGGAATGCCCGCTGACCCGCAGGTTCCGCTGACCATCCATCGCCACCAGCAGCCGGGAACCCGGTGACCGATTATGGACCCGGATGCGGACATCGTCCCGGAAGATGATGGCGCGGTTGCTCAGCGTGTGCGGGCAGATCGGCGTCATCACGATGACCCCCGAGCCGGGGTGGAGGATCGGTCCGCCGGCCGAAAGGTTGTAGGCGGTAGAGCCGGTCGGGGTGGAGAAAATCAGGCCGTCGCAGAGGTAGTCCGTGACGAGCTCGTCGTCCGCGAATACTTCGAGGCGCACGAGGCGCGAGTTCACCTCGTCCTTGATGAGGACATCGTTGAGGGCGAGATCGCTGCTGCCGGGTCCGGTCGCGCAGTCGAGCATCGTGCGGTGGTCGACCTGGAAGCGGCCGGCGAGGAGGTCGGGGAAGCGGCCGCGGGCCTCCTCGGCGGAGAGCGTGGTGAGGAATCCCAGGCTGCCGCGGTTGACGCCGATGAGCGGGACCTGCTGGCGCGCGGACTCTCGGGCGGCGCCGAGGAGCGTGCCGTCACCGCCGATCACGCAGCAGGCGTCCATCCCCTTGAGGTAACCGGACGGCAGGGGGAAGCGGCTGGTCTGCTTGAGCCGCACCCCGGCGGCGCGTGCGACGGCCGCCAGCTCGCGGGCGAGGCCCGGCGCGCCGACTTTGTTGCGGTTCACCACGAACGCGAGATGGCGGATGGGTTTCATCGGGCACCGTTAGGATGTCCGGCGGCGGAGGCACAGCAAGAACTCGCGGTTGCCGTCCGCTCCCCGCAGGGGGGAGTCGATGGCCCCGCGGTCCTCGACCCAGAGCAACTGGGCGGCGGCGGTGCGCACGCGTGCCAGCGCCGCGTCCTGCACGGCGGGATCTCGGATGACGCCTCGGCCCCGGTCCACTTCCGCCTTGCCGGCCTCGAACTGTGGTTTGACCAGTGCAACGAGGGATCCGCCCGGGCGCAGCAGGGGCCAGACCGCGGGGAGCACGGCGGTGAGGGAGATGAAGGAGAGGTCCATCACGATCGCGTCGTAGTGGGGCCGGGGCAGGTCCGAGGGCCGCAGGTGGCGAGCGTTTACCTGCTCGAGGTTGGTCACCCGCGGGTCCGCCCGGAGCCGCGCGTGCAACTGGGCCCGGCCGACATCGACGCAGGTCACTGCCGCGGCGCCGGCCTGCAGGACGCAATCCGTAAAGCCCCCGGTGGAGGCCCCGACGTCGAGCACCTGCGATCCCTGTAGGTCGAGGGCGAAGTGGGCGAGGGCGGCCACGAGTTTCTCGCCGCCTCGGCTGACGAAGCGCGGCGGTTGGGCCAGGGTCACCTCGAGATTTTCCGGCACGGCCTTGCCCGGCTTCTCCAGGCGCGCGGTACCGTGGCTAACCCGGCCGGCGAGGATCAGGGCCTGAGCCTGGGCGCGCGACTCCGCGAGGCCCCGCTGCAGCAGCAGTTCGTCGAGACGGACGCGCTTCATTTTCGTCCCTGCCGGGCGGGGCTCCAGCAGGTGGTCCGGCCGCCGATGGTGGCGCGCGCGAGCGGTCTGCCGGTGCGCGGGCAACGGCCCCCGTCGCGCCAGCGGTGCAGGAACAGCCAAGTGAGGGGGATGCCGACGTTGAGGTCAGCGGGCAGGTCGTCGCCCTTCCCGGCAATCGCCGCGAGGGCCTGACGGCACACTTGCCGGCACTCGCGCCAGAGTCGGCGCACTTCGGCCGGGGTGAGCGCGCCCGCGGGGCGGGCGGGTGGCAGCGCGGCCCGCCAAAGGATCTCGTCCGCCATCCAGTTGCCCACCCCGGGGAATCGCTCCTGTTGCAGCAGCACGGCCTTCAAGGGGGAGCGTCGCCGGCGCCGCAGGAAGGCGGTGACGGCGTCGACCGTGAACGCCGCGGAGAGGATCGGCGGGGCGATGCGGCTCCACCATTCCGGGGTGGCGGGGCCCTGTTGAAACAGGATGCGGCCGAACATCCGCGGGTCCCGGAAGACGAGGGCGCGCTCATCCTGGAAGAGCACGAGGTGATCGTGCCGGCCGGGGGAGTGCATCGAGGGCGCGGTGAAGAGCTCCCCGGTCATCCCCAAGTGGATGCCCAGCCAGCCGGAGTCCCCGGCGCGGAACAGCATCTGCTTGGCGGACGTCTGCGAGGCGCCGAGCGGCTGGCCGGTAAGTTCCCGCTGCAGCGCCGCCGCGTCCGTGCCGCGGAACACCTTGCGGTCTGCGTGCACGTGGACCCGGCGGATCAGGTCCCCGGTGCCGGCGAGCGCCCAGCGTTTCCGGTAAAACTCAACCTCGGCGAGTTCAGGCATTGTGGCGCCCCGCTCCGGCCGCCAGCGCGGCCACCAGCTCTGTCAGGCTCGGCCAGACCGGGGTGCCGGCCGGGAGCAGTTGGCGCCACGCCGCGGCGTCGTGTTTGCCGGTGCAGACCGCCGCGGTCCCGATCCCGGCGAGTCGGCCGGCCTCGAGGTCGCTCTCCCGGTCGCCCACCATCCAGCAGCGCTCGGGCGCGAGCCGGTGTCGCGTCACGCATTCCCGGATGAAACGCGGCGAGGGTTTGCGGTAGACTTGGGGATCCTCCGGGCCCTCCGGGGCGACGCAGACCGCGTCGAACACTGGCCGCGGCAGCCCGAGCAGTTCCTCGAGGCGCGCGTTGCAGCGGTCCACATCCGCGAGCTGGAAGAGGCCGCGGGCGATGCCCGATTGGTTGGTATGGAGGAACAGCCGTAGGCCTAGCGCGCGGGCGGCGCTCAGGGCGCCAGCGACGCCTGGGATCAGCTCGATGCCGGCTGGATCGAAGACGTAGTGGCGATCGAAATTAAGCGTCCCGTCGCGGTCGAGGAAGAGGGCGCCGCCCGCCAGAGGGCCGGTGGGCGGGGGCAGTTCGTGGAGGGTGATCATCGCCGGCCCACGTAGGCCGTGAGCTCACCCGGGGTGACCGTGGCCGTGCCGAGCTTGCCCACCACCACGCCGGCCGCGGCATTGGCGAAATGGGCCGCCTGCTCAAGGGAGGATCCGGCCGCCAGTGCGAGCACCAGTCCGGCCAGCGCCGTGTCGCCCGCGCCGGAGACGTCGAACACCTCCCGGGCCGCGGTCGGGATCACCTTGCGAACCTTGCCGCCGGTGCTGAGCAGCATCCCCTCCTCTCCCAGCGTCACGACGAGGTGGCGCGTGGCGTGCCGTTCGTGCAGGCGGGCGCAGACCTCGGCCGCGGGGAACGGGGTGTGCGGGGAAGGCTCGAGGCCCGCGAGCTGCAGCGCCTCCCGCTTGTTCGGGGTGATGAGGTCCAGTCCGTCGAACGCGAGGCCGCGCCGCGGCTTCGGGTCGAGGGCAATCAGTTTACCCGCGCTCCGAGCGAGGCGCGTGAGCTCGCGCAGCACCGTGTTATTCAGGATTCCCTTGGCGTAGTCGGAGAGGATCACCGCGTCGCATTCCGCGAGCACCGGACCAATCAGGGTGGTTAACCGCCCGAGCGGAACCTCGTAGTCGGCCGGGGCGGCCTCCCGGTCGAGCCGGCAGAGCTGCTGCTGCCGCACCAGCACGCGGGTCTTCACGATCGTCGGGGCGTCGCCTGGGGTGGCGATCGAATCGATACCGCGCTCCCCGAGGAGCTCCGCGAGCCGCCGGCCACTCTCGTCGTTCCCGAAGCGGCCCACCACCGTGCAGCGCGCGCCGAGGGAGGCTAGATTCAGGGCGACATTGGCGGCGCCGCCCGCGGTCCAAGAGTCGCGCGCGATGTCGATCACGGGCACCGGCGCCTCCGGCGAGATCCGGGTGGCGTCACCCCAGATGTAGTGGTCGAGCATCACGTCGCCCACGACGAGGATGCGCAGGCGCCGCAGGCGCCGTAGGAGTTGGGGCAGATTGCGCATCGGGTCAGAATTGCCAGTCGTAGGAGTAGCGGGAGAGCAGGCGCGGAGCCCCGCGGGTGACGAGCGCGACGTCCTCGATGCGGCAGGCGCCGAGCCCCGGGTAATAGAGGCCCGGCTCGACGGTCACGACCGAGCCCTCGGGGACCGTGTAATCTACGCTGCCGCTCAGGCGGGGTAACTCGTGCACCGCGAGGCCGAGACCGTGGCCGGTGCCGTGGAAGAAGCCCACCGAACCCGACTTCAGGTGGCGAGTGGCGAAGCCTGCGCGGGCAAACACGTTCACGCACTCTTGGTGGACGTCCCGTCCGTTCACCCCGGCGTGGAGCCGGCGCAGGGCGGCCCGCTGGGCCTCTCGGACGGCGTGGACCAGTGCCTGTTGACGCTCGGTGGCGCGGCCCCGCAGGAAGGTCCGCGTCATATCCCCGTGGTAGCCGTGGCGGGTCACCCGCGGGAAGATGTCCACGATGATCAGCTCGTCCGGGCGCAGCGGCCCGTGTCCGCGCTCGTGCGGATCGCAGGCCTGGTCGCCGCCCGCGACGATAGTGTGGGCGGAGACGGCTCCCGCCTCCAGCACCGCGACCTCGATGGCCAGCTTGACGGACTCACTGGTCACCACTTTGCCCCGATGGTACAGGCGCCGGCCGCGCACCTTGCTCGCGCGCAGAATGCCCTCTGCCGCCGCGAGGCCGATGGCGCTGCAGCGGTTGCCCTCGCGGAGGGCCGCGATCTCGGCCGGGGTCTTGATCTCGCGTTCCGGGAAAAGCGCGCCCGGCGCGAGCTCAAGCTGAAGGCCGAGCGCCGAAAGCTGCGTGTAGAGTCCCGCGGGGAAGGTGTCCGAAATCCGGAAACGGCGCTGCCCCAAGTCCCGCGCGGCGAGCCGGATCACCTCGGCGGCGCCGGGGCGGCGTTCGGGCCATTCCCGCCGCGCCCGCTCTAGGAAGGCGTCGAGCGGCTGCACGACATCGAAGCGGGACGTGCGGCGCACGCGGCCGAACTCGAGGGCGCTCACGATGGCGTGGCGGCGGCCGCCGTGGCCGAAGCAGATGAACGGATCGCTCATCTCGACTCCGCCGTAGTAGAGGGCGTCCGGGCAGCTGTGGGTGTCCGCGTAGAGGAGCGGCGGGATTTCGGCGGTTGTTCCGGGCACGTCGAGGCGGGGATTGAGTTGCGGCGCCCGGGGGATTAGCCCTCCGCGCGTGAAAAACGCAAATCCGGTTTTGGTGCTGGCGCTGCTGGCCGTGTGGGCCGCGCTCGCCGGCTGCGGACGGGGCGAAGCGGTGCAGGCCGCGCCGCCGGCCCCCAAGGGGCCGACCGAATACTTCCCCGTGGGGTTGGGCGGACGCACGGTCCGGCTCCAGTTGGCGGTGCATTTGCCGGAAATGCAGCGCGGCCTGATGGAGCGCCGCGACCTGGGTCCGGACGACGGGATGATCTTCGTCTACGAGCGTCCCCAGCGGCTCAGCTTCTGGATGCGCAACACCCCCACGCCGCTCGACATCGGATTCTTTCGTGCGGACGGGTCGCTCGCGGAGGTCTACCCGCTCCATCCCTTCGACGAGACTCGGGTGGCGTCCCGCGCGGAGGACCTGCAGTTCGCGGTCGAGCTCAACCAGGGCTGGTTCCGCGCGAACGGCGTCCGGCCCGGCTCCCGGCTGGACCTCGACGCAGTGCGCGCGGCGCTGCGGGCGCGGGGGTTCGAGCCCCGCCGGTACGGCCTCTAGCCCTGCTCCTTCGGGATCTCGTTGTCGGTCCGCAGCATGAGGACCGGGGTCTTCGTCTTCACCCAGACGTCGGTCTCCTTGAGGAACTTGGCGGGCACGTGCTCAATGGCCTCCCCGACGGTCTTCACCGGCAGCAGGCGGCCCTTTTTGGTCGTGTTGAAGTCGTAGGCGGCGCGGAACAGGCGGTCCTGGGTCGTCGCCACACTCTCGTTCTCCGGGATCTGCAGCACCCAGCCCACGAAGTCGTGCTGGGGCAGCCGCTCGTCGGGGTCGCTGACCAAAATCACGAACTGCTTCTTTTGCGGCGGCGGTTTCTCCTCCTCGCCGGGGTCGGGTTGGACGGCGAGGTTCATCTCCTCGACGATGCGGCGGAGGATCGCCGGGGAAATCTCGTTCTTCTTCAGGATCTCGGCGACCTTGTTGACTTCGATCTTCGGCATGGGCGTGCCGGCCAGCAAACACCCGCGACCGGGGGCCGACCAAGCCAAATCGCACCCCGGGCCGACGAAGCGCCCGCCGTGTTCCCTCCCTCTCCCGCGGGCTTTACAGCGCGGGCCGCGGCCGCCTAGTTGGCCGGATGAGCGTATCCGAGGAGTTTTTTGATGTGGTCGACACGCGCGACGCCGTGATCGGCCGGGCGCCTCGGCGTGAAGTGCACGCCCGCGGGCTCTGGCATCGGGCCGTACACGTGATGGTCTTCGACGTGGCCGGGCGGGTTCTGCTGCAGCGGCGGTCCGCCCTCAAGGACGTCGCGCCGCGGCTCTGGGCCTCTTCCTGTTCCGGGCACGTGGACTCCGGCGAGGAGTACGACCCAGCCGCGCTCCGTGAACTGGGGGAGGAGATCGGGGTGTATCCGCCCGCGGAAGCGGCGCCGGCGCGCTGGTTCCGGGTGGAGGCGTGCGAGGCGACCGGCTGGGAATTCGTCTGGGTTTACCGGTTGCGCCACGACGGCCCGCTCCGCCTCGAGCCGCGCGAGATCGAGGAGGCGGCTTGGCATCCGCCCGCCGCCGTCGACACGTGGCTGGCGCGGGCGCCCGGGGACTTCTGCCCGTCCTTCGGTCTGATCTGGCCGCTGGTCTCGGCGCGGTTGGCGGCGGGCTGAAGCCCGGGTCAACCGCGCGCGCGACGCAGTCGCCGCAGGTGGGGCGCGGTCGGGCTCCCTTTGCAGCGCAGCAGGCCCTCCGGGTCGCCGGCGTAGACGACTTCGCCCCCCGCCGGGCCACCCCCAGGGCCCAGCTCGACGACGTGGTCCGCCTCGAGGATGACGTCGAGATGGTGCTCGATGACCACCACCGTGTGCCCCTGGTCGACCAGCGCGTGGAGGACGCGGATGAGCTTCTCGCAGTCGCTCAGGTGCAGGCCGATCGTGGGCTCCTCGAGCAGGTAAAGATTCCGTGCGGCCACCCCGCGGGCCCGTTCGCGGCGCCCGGGGCTGCCCTGCGCGAGCTCGGTCACCAGCTTGAGGCGCTGCGCCTCGCCCCCCGAGAGGGTGTTGGAGCTCTGGCCGAGGGCGAGGTAACCGAGCCCGCAATCGACCATCAGTTGGCAGACCTCCCCGAGCTCGGCGTGGAAGGCGAACTCGCGGGCGGCCTCCTCGAAGGTGAGGTTGAGCACGGCGCCGATGTCGCGCCCCTGCCAGATGACGTCCTTGAGCTCCGGGCCGTAGCGGGATCCCTGGCAGGTGTCGCAGGGGAGGAAGGCGTCCGGCAGGAAGGCCATCTCCAGCCGGATCCGTCCCGCACCCTCGCAGGCGGGACAGCGGCCGCCCGCCGTGTTGAACGAGAAGCGCGAGGCGGTGTAGCCCCGGAGCCGCGCTTCCGGCAATTGCGCGAAGAACGCGCGAATGAGGTCCAGGATTCCCAGGTAAGTGGCGGGGGTGGACCGCGGAGTCTGTCCGATGGGGGCCTGATCGACCTCTACCACCCGGCGAAAACCGGCGGCGCCGTTGAGCGAGGAGAAGGGTGGCCGGCCCTTTTCCCCGGACGCGCCGCCGCCGCGCGTGAAGTCCCGGCCCGAAAGGCGGTCCCGGCGGTCGGCGATGGCGCGGGAGGCCGCCGGGTGCAGGAGGTCGCGGATAAGGCTCGATTTGCCCGCCCCGCTCGGCCCGGCGACCACCGTCAGGCGGCCGAACGGCAGCCGTAGGCGCACGTCCCGCAGGTTGCGGAAACGGACCCCGTCAAGAGTCAGCCACGCGCCCCTCGCGTTCGGGGCCGGCAGGGGGCGGCGGCTCCCGCGGAGCGGATGGGGGATGCCCGCGGCGAGGTAACGGCCGGTGAGGGAGCGCGGGTTGGCGCGGACCTCTGCGGGCGTGCCCCAGGCGAGCAGTTCCCCGCCGTGGATGCCCGCGCCCGGCCCGAGGTCGATGATCCGGTCCGCCCGCTGCATCAGTTCGTCATCGTGCTCGACCACGAGCACCGTGTTCCCCTTGTCCCGTAGGCCCTCGAGGGTCGCGATCAGGCGCTGGTTGTCGCCGGCGTGGAGGCCGATGCTGGGCTCGTCGAGGACATAGAGCACGCCGGTGAGGTTGGAACCGAGCTGCGCGGCGAGGCGGATGCGTTGCTGCTCGCCGCCGGAGAGCGTCGCGGTCGGGCGGTCGAGGGTGAGGTAGCCGAGGCCCACGCGCTCGAGGAAGCGGAGGCGTTCCGCGATTTCCGGGCGGACCTCCGCGAGCACGGCGCGGCCGCGGGCGTCGAGCTCCAGGGCGCCCAGCAGGCGGAGGAGCTCCGCGGGCGTGCGCCGCAGTAGTTCGGGGAGCGACAGCGCGGGTTGGCCGCCGCGGAACGGCAGGCGGACGGCCCGGCTGATCCGGCTTAGCCGCGCTCCCCCGCAATCCGGGCATTCCTGACCCTCCGCCGCGAGGGCGCCAGCGTCCTCGAGCCCCAGCTCCCGCAGTAGGCGCGCCGGGTCCTGCTCACCGTCCTCTGCCGGCTCCAGCATCCACGGTAAAATGCGCCCGTGCCCGCGGCACAACGGGCACCAGCCGCGCGGCGAGTTGAACGAGAAATGCTTCGGCTCCAGCTCCGGGAAGGACTCGCCGGTGGCGGCATCGGTGCGGGTGGTCGAGAACCAGGAGAGCACGCCGTCCCGCGGCGTCAGGAGGAAGCAGGCCCCGCGCCCCAGCTCCAGCGCGGTGTCGAGGGCGGCGGCCGGCAGGGGCGCGCCGGTGGCGCGGAGATCGGCGACCACGACCTCGATGTCGTGCTCGCGGTAGCGATCCAGCCGCGTGAAGGCCTCCACGGGTAGCAGCTGCCCGTCGGCGCGCATCAGTTCGTAGCCCTGGTCGGCGATCCAGTCCGCGATCGGCTGGTGATGGCCCTTCCGCCCGCGGATCAGCGGGGCGCAGAGGTAGAGATGCCGGGCACGGCGGGCCGCGGGGTGCGTGGTCATCACCTTGCGGAGGAGCGCGCGCAGGGCCGTCCGCGCGAGGGGACGCACGGGGCGGCCCGACTCCGGATGATGCTGCACGCCGGCGCGGGCGTAGAGCAGGCGCAGGTGCTGGGCGACCTCGGTGATCGTGGCCACGGTCGATTTGCGCGAACCGCGGGTCATCCGCTGCTCGATCGCCACCGTGGGCGGGATGCCGGTGAGGCTCCCGATCGCCGGCCGGGGTAGCTGCTCGACGAACTGCCGCGCGTAAGGCGACATCGACTCCATGAAACGGCGCTGCCCCTCCGCGAAGATGATGTCGAACGCGAGGGTGGACTTGCCGGAGCCGGAGACGCCCGTGACGACGGTCAGCTGGCGATGCAGGAGCCCAAGGGTGAGATCCTTGAGGTTGTTCTCCCTCGCGCCCGTGACGGTGAGCTGGGCCAAGGGAGGCTCGGCGCCGCGCTCCTCCGCCACGGCGACCTCGATCGGATCCGCCGAGTTTTCGCGTCCGAGGGCGGCGCGCAGGAAGGGGGCGGTGACGGTGGCGGTGCGCGCGAGCTCCTCTGGGGTACCGGCCCCCGCGATCCGCCCGCCAGCCGCCCCCGCCTCCGGGCCGACCTCGATGACCCAGTCCGCGGCCCGGAGCACGTCCGTGTGGTGTTCAACGACCACCACGGAATTGCCCTGATCCACCAGGGTCTGCAGGACCGCGAGCAGCCGGGCCACATCGTGGCGATGCAGCCCGGTCGTGGGCTCATCGAGGAGCAGCAAGGCGGGGGCCTCCGGCCCGCCGTCGCGGAAGGTCGCGAGGTGGCGCACCAGCTTCAGCCGCTGCGCCTCGCCTCCGCTGAGGGTGTTCAGGGGCTGGCCAAGGGGCAGGTAGCCGAGCCCCACGGCCTCTAGTCCCGCTAGCTTCCGGTGGATCGCGGGCTGCGCTGCGAACACCGTGATGGCCTCCGTGACGGTGAGCTCGAGGAGTTCGGCGATCGAGCGGCCCTCCCGGCGCACGGCCAGCACCTCTGGCTTGAAGCGGCGAGTCCCGCAGGCCGGGCAGGGGACGAATACATCGGACAGGAACTGCATCTCGATGCGCTCGTGGCCGAGGCCCTGGCACTGGTCGCACCGGCCCTCACCCCCGTTGAAGGAAAACGCGGAGGCCCCGAGGCCTGCGGCCCGCGCGTCGGGCGTCGCGGCGTAGAGGTCGCGG
>JBILWD010000233.1:0-6012 GCA_044370095.1 Opitutaceae bacterium
CCGCCGCTCAGCGCGCCGGGGCCGTGTAGCCGCCGCCCGCCGGACCGCCCGCCGGGATGAGCGGCGTGTGCTTGCCGATCGGGCCGAGGAACGCCGCCGCCCCCGCCGAGAGCAGGCCCAACTCGGTCGGGCCCATCAGGAACTGGAACCCCGCCGCCCGGTGCCGCTGCACGGCCTCCGGCGTGATCGCCGGCCGGCCGAGGAACTTCCCGTGGCGCCGCGCCGCGTCCGCGATCCGGCCCACCGCCGCCTCCAGCTCGGGCACGTCCTGCCGGCCGCGGAAACCCAGCGAGAACGACAGGTCGCTCGTCCCAATAAACACCACGTCGATGCCCGGCGTTGCCGCGATCTCCTCCGCGTTCCGCAGGCCCTCCGCGTCCTCGATCACCGCCACCGCCAGCACCTCCTCATCCGCGAAATCGTGGTAGCCCTCCGGCGCCTGCCACCGCGACGCCGCGAGGTCCGACCCACAGCCCCGCAGCCCCCGCGGCGGGTAACGGCAACCATCCGCCAGCCGCCGCGCGTCCGCGCCCGTTTTGGTGAACGGCGTGATCACGCCCAGCACGCCCTGGTCGAGGAACCGCTTCGTGGTCCAGAGCTCATTGACCGCCGGCCGGGCGAACACCACGGCGTCGAGGCCCCGCGTCGCGAGGACGATGTTGCGCAGGGTCTCGTGCGACACCGGCGAATGCTCCATCTCCACCCACAGGTAGTCGAACCCGAGCTGCGCCCCCAGCACCGCGGTCTCTACGTTCGCCGACCACACCATCATTCCCACCACGGCCTCGCCGCGACGCAGCTTGGCCTTCACAGGGTTCACGAGACGGGGTGCGGGGGAGGGGGGCTGGCTCATCGCGTCCGCGAGGCTCGGCGGCACGCGCCTACGGTTCAAGCGCCGATCGCTCCGCCTTCGGGATTGCGCCCTCCTCGCGCCGCGTTCGAATGCCGGGATGGCCCACCCCGCCCCGACCCCCGCCCTGCCGCGCCGTGCTTTCCTTCGCCGCACCGCCGCGGCCGCCGCCGCCGCCACGCTCCCGCGCTTCTCCGTCCTCCGCGCGGGCGAGCCCCGCCACGGGCGCCTCAACGTCGCCTGCATCGGCATCGGCAACCGGGGCTTCTACGCGGTCTCCGAACTGATGAAGGACCCGCGGGTCAATTTGGTCGCGTTCTGCGATGTGGACCAGGACCTCGTCGCGAAAACCTACCAGCGCGGCGCCGAATTGAAGGCCTCCTCCGGCCTCGCCAGCCCCGACCTGCCCTCGGTCCGCCTCTTCCGCGATTACCGGGAAATGTTCGCCACGTTCGCCGATCGGATCGACGCGGTCACGGTCTCCACGCCGGATCACCACCATTACCCCGCCGCCGCCCTCGCCCTGCGCCACGGCAAGCACGTCTACGTCGAGAAACCCCTCACCCACACGGTCGGCGAGGCCCGTGCCCTCCGCGCCGCCGCCCAACGCGCCGGCGTGGTCACCCAGATGGGCAACCAAGGCCGCGCCACCGAGGGCATCCGGCTGATGAAGGAATGGGTCGACGCCGGCGCGATCGGCGACGTCCGCGAGGTCCACGGCTGGTCCCCCGCCTTTAACGACCGCTACTTCCGCCGCCCCTCCGCGCTCCCGCTCCCCGCGCAGACGCCCCCCGCCACGCTCGACTGGGACCTCTGGTGCGGCCCCGCCGAACGCCGCGATTACCACGAGTCGATCGCCCCCGTCCGCTGGCGCGGCTGGTGGGACTTCGGCTGCGGGATGCTCGGCGATTGGGCCTGCCACACCCTCGACGCCCCCTTCTGGGCCCTCGACCTCGGCTCCCCCTCGTCCGTCGAGGCCCAGGTGGACGAGGTGAGCACGGTCCTCACGCCCCGCACGGCCCGCGTCACCTTCCGCTTTCCCGCCCGCGGCGCCCGGCCGCCGGTCACGCTCGTCTGGCACGAGGGCGACGGGATGCGCCCGCCCCGGCCGCGCGACTGGGAGGACGACGCCAAGAAGCCCGGGGTCCCGGAACGCGGGATGTTCATGCTCGGCTCGCGCCACACGCTCTACGCCCCCGGCGGCCGCCCCGACAGCCCCCGCCTGCTCGGCACGGCGGTGATGGAGGAATTCAAGCGCAACCGCCCCGCCCCCACGCTCCCCCGCGTCGCCGGCGGACCGCTCAAGGAGTGGCTCGACGCCATCATCGCCCGCGGCCCCCGGCCCGGCTCGAACTTCGAGTACTCGGTGCCGCTCTCCGAAATGGTCCTGCTCGGCGTCCTCGCGATGCGCACCGGCCGCCGCCTCGAATGGGACGGCCAGGCTGGCCGCATCACCAATCACCCGGAACTGAACCGCCTCGTCGAGATCTCCGCCCGCCCCGGCTGGCGCGTTTAATTGGCCCAGCCGGCCAGCAGGAACGCCCCGTAGCCGGCGACGAGCACCCACCCGATCGCCCGCGGCAGGCCGCCCACCAGCAGCACGCACCCAGCGTGCAAGACCCCCGCGCCCGCCAGCACCGCCAGCGCCGGCCCAAAGAACGGCGGCGGGGTCACCGGCGCCACCAGCGCCGCCAACCCGACCCCCAGCGGGATGCAGATGTGGCCATCGCCGACCTGCGAGGCGTACGCGATCGCCCCCCGCCCCCGCGCCGCATAGTAAAAAGCGAGGAGCGCATTCGGCAGCACCAACAGCCAGCCCGAGAGCCACCCGAGGTGCCGCGCATCGAGTAACCCGCCCCCGGTCTGCGCGCCCAGCCAGCTCACGAGCCAGTCGAGCCCGGTATAAACCCCCGCCGCCCCCAACCCGACCACGACCAGATCGAGGTAAAACGCCGGCCCAAACCCCCGCCGCCGCCGCACGTTGGACTTGAGGACATCCGCCACCTGCAGCGCCTGCCAGAACAGGAACGCCCCGGTCAGCACGAGCCCGTCCCGCAAGTCGAGGCGCCCGTCCTCCCCGAGCACCCACAGCAACCCGGTGAAGAACAGGCCCGCGCCCAGGCTCGCCACGATTGAGACGCGGTTGAGCTGCCGCTCCATTTCCGGCTCCGCCCCGCCCTTGGCCGCCCGGCCCCGCCCGGCCGCCGCCCCCAGCGGCAAACCCCACAGGAGCGCCGGCAGGCCCAGGAGCAAAGTCAGGTTGGTCACGTTGTTGACCAGCGCATTGGTCACGATCTGCGCGCCACCGTCCGGCCGCCCCGCCACCAGCGCCACGAGCACGAGGTTCCCCAACCCCGAGCAGTAGGGCATCACCAGGGTGCCCAGCGCGGTCCCTTCGAGGCCGTGCGCGAGAAGGCCCTCCATCCGCCACACCATCAGCAGCGAGGCCGCCAGGAACAGGCCTAGGTAACCCCAGGGCGAATCCAGCCCCAGCGCGCGCAGGATCTCGGGCAACGGGTTCAACGGGAGGCCGCCAGCGCGTAGCGCCCCCCGCGACACGTCAGCCGCAACGGCGCCCCGAACGCCACCGAAAGGTGCGCCGACCGCAGGACCTCCGCCCGCGGCCCCGCCGCCAGCACCCGCCCACCCCGCAAGAGCAGCGCGTGGGTAAACGCCGGGGTGATCTCCTCGACGTGGTGGGTCACGAGCACCAACGCCGGTCCGCCGCGGCGCCGCGCCAGCCGCTCCACCTGCCGCAGGAATCGCTCCCGCGCCACCGGATCCAGCCCCGCCGCCGGCTCGTCCAAAATCAGCAGCCGCGGCCGCGCCATCAGCGCCCGCGCAATCAGCACGCGCTGCCGCTCGCCCTGCGACAGATGCACCCACTCCCGCTCTTCCATCCGCTCCAGGCCCACGCCGCGCAACAACGCCCGCGCCGCCCGCCGGTCCCCCACGGTCGGCTCCCGCCACAGGTCCAGTTGCGCGTACTTGCCGCTCACCACGGTCTCGAGGGCCGTCTCCGCCGGCGGGATCGCCGCCGCAAACCCCGCCGTCACCACGCCCAAGTGCCGCCGCAGCTCCCGCCAGTCCTCCCGCCCATACCGCCGCCCCAACACCGCGAAATCCCCCGCCGTCGCCGCCATATACCCGGTCAGGGTCCGCAGCAGCGAGGTCTTGCCGCACCCGTTCGCCCCCAGAATCACCCAGTGCTCCCCCGGCCGCACCTGCCAGTCGAGGCCCCGCAGGATCTCCGCGCGGCCGCGCCGCACGGTCAGTCCAGAAACTTCCAGCAGGAGGGTCATCGCGCCCCATCCTGCGGGGCCGGGATTGCCACGGTCAACCGCGCGTCTCACAACCGGGGAATGCGTCGCCTGCTGCCCGCGTTGCTTGCCCTCCTCCTCCTCCCTTCCGCCCCCGCGCGGGAGTTCACGGTCGTCGCCTACAACGTGGAGAACCTCTTCGACCTCGATGGCCAGGCCGGCTACGAGGACTACCAAGCCTCCCGCTACCGCCCCGCCCACGCCCTCACCAAGCTCCAAACGATCGCCCGCGTCCTCGCCCAGTACGAGGCCGGCCGCGGCCCCGACGTGGTTCTCCTCAGTGAACTCGAGGTCGACCGCACGCCCGGCGCCACGCCCCCCGACTACGCTGCCCTGCTCGCCCCCTTCGCCGGGGTCTCCTTGACCGACCTCCTCGGCCCCCGCTTCTCCCCCGCCGTCGCCGACCTCCCCGCCGAGGCCCTCCTCCTCCACGCCCTCCACGACGCCGGCCTCAAGGGCTACCAAGTGGTGGTCGCCGACGCGGTCTCCGCCCCCGGCACCAGCCGCCCCCAGGAGATCCGCTGCGCCGTCCTCACGCGCTTCCCCGTCCGCTCCACCCGCTCCCACCCCACAGTCGACGCCCGCGCCATCCTCGAGGTGGAACTGGAGGTCGACGGCGCCCGCTTCCGCGTCTTCTCCAATCACTGGAAGTCCGGCGCCAGCGACCCCGCCACGGAGCCCACCCGCATCGAGAACGCCCGCACGCTGCGCGGCCGCCTCGACGAGCTGCTCGCGAAGGACCCGCAGGCCGACCTGATCCTCGGCGGCGACCTGAATTCGCAGTACAACCAGCGCCTCCGCTACCCGCGGATGGGCCGCACCGGCATCAACGACGTCCTCGGCTCCCAAGGCGACGAGCTCGCCACCCGCCGCCCCGGCCCCGGCCTCTACAACCTCTGGTTCGAGGTCCCCGCCGCCCGGCGCGGCAGCGACACCTACCGTGGCGAATGGGGCACGCTGATGCACCTCCTCATCTCCCGCGGGCTCTACGATCGCGCCGGGGTCCAGTACATCGATAATTCCTTCGCGATCGGGATCTTCGAGGGGCTCAACGCCGACGCCAAGGGCCTCCCGCTGCGCTGGGAGTTTACCCGTCCCGCCGGCCGCGGCGCCTCCGACCACTTCCCCGTCTCCGCCCGCTTCCGCACGGTCCCCGACGGCCGCCCCGACCAGTGGCTCGAGCTCCGCAACCCCTCTGACGGCCGCACGACCGGCACCGCCCGCCGCACCATCAACTACGCCACGTTCGACCTGCCCGGCCTCGCCGTCGACGTCTCCCGGCTCGCCCCCGACGCCTCGATCCGCACCGAGCAAAATAAGGGCAAGCTCTTCCGCGTGGAGGGCCGGGTGCTCCCCGGCGAGCGCCTGATGGTCGAGTTCCGCGGTGAGGCCTACGATGTTTGGAGCTTCGACGAGGACCTGCGCCGCCGCCTCCGCGCCGACCATCCCGCGGGTGCCACGCTTCGCTGCTACGGCGAACTCGGCCTGTACCGGGACCGCTGGCAGTTCGTGATCCAGGACCCGGCGTGGGTGAAGTGAGGCTCCTCCGATGCTGAAACTCTACGCTTACGCCAACTGCGATTCGTGCCGCCGCGCCGCCCGCTGGCTCCGCGAGGCCGGCCACGCCTTCACCGAGGTTCCGATCCGCGAGACGCCCCCGACGCCCGCCGAGCTCCGCACGGTGCTGGCGGCCCTCGACGGCGATCTCCGCCGACTCTGCAATACGTCTGGTCGGGACTACCGTGCGCTCGGCCTTTCCGCGCAGCTACCGACCCTTTCCGTCGACGAGGCCCTTGCGCTCCTGTCCGGCAACGGCAACCTGATCAAGCGGCCGGTTCTGCT
>JBILWD010000234.1:0-6007 GCA_044370095.1 Opitutaceae bacterium
CTACGAACCGCGTGATGTCGAGCGGAAGTGGTACGCCAGCTGGTTGGCGGCCCGCCAGTTCGCCGCCCACGCCGAGCCCGGCCGCGAGCCCTACACCATCGTCATCCCGCCCCCCAACGTCACCGGCGTGCTCACGATGGGCCACGTGCTCAACAACACGCTCCAGGATATCCTCATCCGCCGCGCCCGCCTCGAGGGGCACGCCGCCCTCTGGCTCCCCGGCACCGACCACGCTGGCATCGCCACCCAGACGGTCGTCGAGCGCGAGCTCCGCAAGCAGAAGAAGACGCGCCACGACTTCGGCCGCGAGAAGTTCCTCGAGCAGGTCTGGGCTTGGCGCCACGACAAGGGCAACATCATCCTCGAGCAGCTCCGCCGCCTCGGGGCCTCCTGCGACTGGGACCGCACCCAGTTTACGATGGACCCCCACTATTCCCGCGCGGTGCTGACCGTGTTCGTGGAGCTCTTTCGCCGTGGGCACATCTACCGCGGCAAGCGGATGGTGAACTGGTGCCCCGCCTCCCAGACCGCCCTGAGCGACGAGGAGGTCATTATGAAGCCCGTCAACGGCTTCCTCTATCGGGTGCGTTACGAGCGGGTCGACGCGCCCGGTCTCTTCCTCGAGGTGAAGACCACCCGGCCGGAGACGATCCCCGGGGACACCGCTATCGCCGTGCACCCGGACGATCCGCGCTACGCCGGCTGGATCGGCCGCAAGGTGCGGCGCCCGCTCGGCCCGCCCGCCGAGATTCCGGTCATCGCCGACCCCGCCGTCGACCGCGAATTCGGCACAGGCGCCCTCAAGATCACCCCCGCCCACGACAAGGCGGACTTCGAGATCGGCAACCGCCACCACCTGCCGGCCATCGAGGTCATCACCTCCACCGGGCAGATGAACGACCTCGCCGGGCCAGAGCTCGCGGGGAAGGACCGGTTCGCCGCCCGCAAGCTCGCCGCGGAACTGCTCCGCGCGTCCGGCGCGCTCGTCGCCGAGGAGCCCTACGGTAATAATGTCGGCTATTCCGAGCGCGCGGACGTCCCCGTGGAGCCGCGTCTCACCTGGCAGTGGTGGCTCCGATACCCGCGGGTGGAGGAGGCCAAGGCGGCCGTCCGCGACGGCCATATCCGCTTCCACCCGGAGCGCTGGAGCAAGGTCTACCTGCACTGGCTGGAGAACATCCAAGATTGGTGCATCAGCCGTCAGCTCTGGTGGGGACACCGGATCCCCGTCTGGTACCGGCGCGGCCTCGACCGCGAGACGCTGACGGAGGCTGACCTACGCGATCCCGCCAAGGTGCACATCTCGCTGGAGGGGCCCGCAGATCCCACCGACTGGGTGCAGGAGGATGACGTGCTCGACACGTGGGCGTCGTCGTGGCTCTGGCCGTTCGCGACCCTCGGCTGGCCCGATCCCGAGGCCCAGCGGGCCGCGGGCATCGAGCATTTCTACCCGACCACGACCCTCGTCACCGGCCCTGACATCATCTTCTTCTGGGTGGCGCGGATGATTATGGCGGGGCTGGAATTTATGCGCCCTGGGGAACCGATCGAGCGGCGCATCCCGTTCCGGCACGTGTACTTCACCGGCATCATCCGCGACGCGCAGGGTCGCAAGATGTCGAAGTCCCTCGGCAACTCGCCTGACCCCCTCGATCTCATCGAGCGCTACGGCGCAGACGGGCTCCGCTTCGGCATCGTATCGATCGCGCCGCAGGGCCAAGACATCCGGTTCCAGGAGGACCGGATCGAGAGCGGCAAGAACTTCTGCAACAAGCTCTGGAACGCCTGCCGCTTCCGCCAGATGAGCGGGGAGACTGGCGACAACACCTCGCTGCGCGCGATCTTTGCGCGGATCGACCCGACCCGGTTTGACGCCGACGACCACGCGCTGCTCGACCGGCTCCTCACCACCACCCGCGAGGTGAACCGCCAGTTCCAAGACTTCGAGTTCAGCGCCGCCGCACAGCAGTTATACGGCTTTTTCTGGAACGACTTTTGTGACTGGTACGTTGAGGGCTCAAAGACCCGGTTGCAGGCACCGGAGACGCGCGCCAACTGTCTGGCGATCCAAGATCTCGTGCTGCGCCAGACGCTGCTGCTCCTGCATCCCTTCATCCCGTTCATCACGGAGGAGCTCTGGTCGCAGCTGGGCTACGGCCCGGCCGGGACCTTTATCGAGGACGCGCGGCTGGAGAATGCCTCGCAGATCGTCTCGGCCTCGGGGGGCTACGGGCTCCGCCTCGATCCGCCCGCGATCGCCGCCGTGGAACGGCTCAAGGGCTGGGTCGCCGCGGTGCGCGCACTCAAGGCCGAGCACCAGCTCGCCAGCCGGCGCGACGTGCGGTTGCTGGTGACTGCGCGGGACGCCGAGTGGGCCATCCTCGAGGCCAACCTTGCGAAGGTAGCGCGGATGGTGGGGGCGGCAGAGGTGCTTCGCCGCGAGCGGGTGGACGGAGCGCCGGCCGCCGTCACGCCGCTGGGTACGGTCTACCTTGACCTCGCGAGCTCCGTCGATGCCGGCGCGGAGCGGGTGCGGCTGGAGCGTGAACTGGAGCAGATCGGCCGGCATATCGCCGCCACCGAGGCGCGGCTCGCGAACACCGCCTTCGTCAGCAAGGCTCCGCCGGCCGTGCTCGAGGGCGCGCGCCGCCAGTTGGCCGAGCAGCAAGCCAAGCGCGCCGAGCTGGAGCGACTCCGGCAGGCGCTCGGCGCTGGCTGACCGGCCGCCTTCCCCGTCCCGCGGACGTGCTCCACCCGGCTCGCTCTCGCACCCTCCTTACCCCGCCTCCTCGTATGCTTCCCTTCGCGCTCACGATCTTCACCGGCGCCTTCCTGCTGTTTCAGGTCCAGCCCCTGATCGGGAAGTATATTTTGCCCTGGTTCGGGGGCGGACCCGGGGTTTGGACCACCTGCCTGCTGTTCTTCCAGACGCTACTGCTGGGGGGCTACGCCTATGCGCACTTCTCCACCTCGCGCCTGAGCCCGCGCCGGCAGGTGATCCTGCACCTCTCGCTGCTGGCCGTGGCGCTGGCGCTCCTGCCCATCACGCCCTCGGAGTCGTGGCGGGTGCGGACAGACGGAGATCCCAATATTCAGATCCTGCTGCTGCTGGCTGCGTCCATCGGAGTGCCTTACTTCGTCCTCTCGTCGACCGGTCCGCTGATGCAGCGCTGGTTCAGCCAGACGCAACCCGGGGTGTCTCCTTACCGCCTTTACGCTCTCTCTAACGTCGGCTCGTTGCTCGCGCTCCTGAGCTATCCCGCCTTCTTTGAGGTTCGGTTTACGCGCCAGGCGCAGGCGGCGATGTGGTCGTGGGGTCTGGTGGGTTTCGTGCTTTGCTGCGCGGTCTGCGCGTGGTTGGTGTGGCGCCTCGCGCCAGCGGCGGAGAGCCGGGCCGCGGAGATACCCCGCGGGGAGGAGCCGGAGGCCACGGTCTCCGCGGTGGACCGCCTGCTCTGGATCGCGCTGCCGTTGGTCGCATCCGTCCTGCTCCTCGCGACCACCAACAAGCTCTGCCAAGAGGTGGCGGTAATCCCGTTCCTGTGGGTGCTGCCGCTGAGCCTTTACCTGTTGTCGTTCATCATCTGCTTCGATCACGACCGCTGGTATCACCGCGGGCTCTTCCTCGCCCTGCTGGTACCCGGGGCGGCCGCCATCGCGCTGCTGATCCCGGCGGGCACCGACGCGCCGATGCGGCTGCAGATTATCCTCTACAACGTCGTGCTGTTCTTGGCCTGCATGGTCTGCCACGGGGAGCTGTATCGCCTGAGGCCTTCGCCGCGGGGACTCACCTCGTACTTCCTGCACATCTCGCTCGGCGGAGCGCTGGGCGGCTTCCTGGTCGCGATCGTCGGGCCCGCCGTGTTCGACGACTACCGGGAACTTCAGGTCGGGCTGTGGCTACTCAGCTACCTGATCGGAGTGCTGTGCTTCCGGCATCGCAGCCGGGAGATCGCGCTCGCCGCTGCAGTCGGGGCGCTCGCCTTGCCCTTCGCCATCGCCGGGCTGCGCTCGGCCTTCGACGGCGGGGCGGGTTATGGCGCCGAGTTGCTGGCCCTCGCACGGGACCGCTGGCCCTATCTCGCCGGCGGCCTACTCCTGCTGCCGGTGATGCTGCTGGATTTTCGCCGGTGGCGCCCGCTGGATCCGTGGGCTCCCCGGATGGGTGGTTTCCTGATGGCGCTCTGCGTCGGCCTCGGGGCCGCGTTCGCGGCCGGCTGGAACGACCGCAGCGCCAACACGCTGAGCGCCTCACGCAACTTCTATGGGACGCTCAAGGTCCTCGACTACAATCCCGGCGATACGGAGGATAACTACCACCTGCTGCTGCACGGGGCGACGACGCACGGGCTCCAGTTTACGAAGCCGGAAAAGTCTGTGCTGCCGACGACCTACTACAGTGAGTCCAGCGGCGTGGGGATCGCCCTGAACCTGCTCCCGCCGGGCCCGCGCCGCCTTGGCCTCGTCGGGCTCGGTACCGGCACGCTGGCGGCTTACGCCCGCAAGGGGGATTCGCTCCGCATCTACGAGATCAACCCGGCCGTGGAGCAACTGGCACGGGCGCACTTCAAGTTTCTGGATTACTGCCTCGGCACGGTTGAGGTCGCGATGGGCGACGCGCGGCTCGTGATGGAACGTGAGATCGCCGGGGGGGAGCCGCCCGTGTTCGACCTGCTCGCCCTCGACGCCTTCTCCAGCGACGCCATCCCGGTCCACCTGCTGACGCGCGAGGCATTCGCGGTCTACGAGCGACTGCTGCGTCCTGGTGGCGTGCTCGCGATCCACATCTCGAACCGCTACCTCGACCTCCGCCCGGTGGTGGAGCGGCTTGCCTCCGAGTTCGGTTATGAGGTCGCCGCCATCTCCGACGACCGGGAGCCGGAATGGTGGGTTTACGCGACCACGTGGATGATCCTGAGCCGCGACAAGGCCTTCCTGGAGCAGGAGGAGTTGCGCACGGCCGCCGATTCCCCCGCCGAGCGGCGCGACGCGCCGCTTTGGACCGACGACTTCGCCAGCCTCTATTCGATCATGAAGTGAGCCCGGGCGCTCAGGGCGCCTTCTTGGCCCCCTTCGCCTTGGTCGCCGGCTTCGGATCGAGGTTCGCCGCCAAATCCTCGGGCGTGACGCGCGACGCGACCCCGCCCGCCGGAACCTCCATCTTCGCCAGCCAGACGATCGCGTTCAGCACGAGCCGGCGGAAATCCTCGTGGCCCCAATTGGCGTGGTAGTGCGCGCCGGTGAAACCAAAGCCCCGACCGCCATCCGCACGCTCGTGGGCCCACGCGACTACGGTCGCCTCGCCGCGCGCCACGAGGGCCCGGACGGCGGGGTTGCCCGAGTGCCGGCCATCAGGCCGGGACACGGTCGAGGCGTCCGGGATCGCCACCAGCAGCGGGGTCACGCCGGTCATTCCCGGCTTGAACCGCATGTTGAAGTACCACTCGTCTCGGATCGTGAACGGCTGCACGCCCCGGGTCACCGGATGCACCGGCAGCGACTTGAAGTGCGCATCCCAGTGGGGGTTCACGGACCAGTCGGTTTCAAAGGCCCCGCCGATCCATTCGAGGAACTCGGTCTGGCCCTTTTCCTTGGTCGGCTCGACCGCGTAGTGGATGCATCCAATCCCGACGCCGCGGCGGGCGAGGGCGCTGAGAACACCGAGGCGGTTGTCCGCGAGGGTCAGGTGCTTCACGCCCCCGTCGCAGTAGAGGATCACCGCGTCCACAGCGGCGAGCGCGGCCGAGTCCTTCGGCCAGCCGTTTAGGGAGACCTCGGCGCGGAGGCCCGGCACCCCCGCGAGACACTTCTGAAGCAGCAGAACGCCCGCGTTGTGCTCGTGCGCGCCGGGGCCGTGGCTCATCGTACCCGCGATGAGCAGGACGCGTTTTTCCGCGGTCGGCGCGGCCGCGGCGGCCGGGGAGGCGAGGAAGGCCAAGGCGAGGAGGAAGCGGATGGGGCGGGGCAGGGTAAGCATAGGGGAGGGAAGGCCGCAGGCTTTCCGCGC
>JBILWD010000235.1:0-5955 GCA_044370095.1 Opitutaceae bacterium
TGCTGCTTGCGATCGATGCCTTCATCGATCCCATCCGCACTAGCGTGAACGTGGTCGGCCACTGTACCGCCCCGGTGGTGGTCGCCCGCTGGGAAGGCACCCGTTTCCCCGCCGCGGAGCCGCCGCCCCCCGCGGCCCCCGCCGCTTGAGGCCGGACTTGCCTTGACCGTGGCCTTCCCGCCCCCTGTGCCCACTGCCGGATGAGCCTGCTCCCCCTGTTTGACCTCTCCCTGCAAGGCCGCGTGGACGTGCGCGGCCTCGAATTTCTCCAGCCCGACGGCACGGTAGCGACGCGGACCTTCGGGGAACTGGAGGCCGGGAGCAACCGCCTTGCCCACCTGCTCCGGGCGCGCGGCCTCGGGACGGGCGACCGCCTCGCCTTCTTCCTGCAGAACCGGCCCGAACTGATCGAGCTCTGGCTCGCCGCGGTGAAGCTGGGCCTGACCCTCGTCCCGGTGAACGTCCTCTACCGGGCGCGCGAACTGGCCCACATCGTCGCCGACTCCGCCCCGACCGCGGTGGTGACCACGCCCGACCTCGCGGCCCACCTGCCGGCCGGGACGGCCGTCTGGGAGGTCACGGCGCTGGCCGCCGCGGCTGCCGCCCACGAGGCGACCCGGATCGCGGTGCCCGCGGATGCCGACACGCCTCTGGCCCTGATCTACACCTCGGGCACGACCGGCGCGGCCAAGGGAGCAGTGCTGACCCAGGGCAATTTCGCGACCAACGCCCTCACGCTGGTCACCGCTTGGCGGATCACCGCGGCGGACCGTTTCCTGTGCAGCCTGCCGCTGTTCCACGTGCACGGCCTCGCCAACGGCCTCCACTGCTGGCTCCTCAGCGGGTGCGTGCTGCGGTTGACCGAGCGGTTCGAGCACGCGCGGGCGGCCGCGTGGTTCGAGGAGTTCCGGCCGACCCTGTTCTTCGGGGTGCCGGCGATGTTCATTCGACTGCTGGAGCTCCCCCCGGAGCAGGCGCGCGTGTTCGGCGGGCGGCTGCGGCTGGCGGTCTCTGGCTCGGCGCCGTTGCCCGCGGAGGTCCACGCACGGTTCCGCGAACTCTACGGCTCGGTGATCCTCGAGCGCTATGGGATGACCGAGACCCTGATGAACGTGGGCAATCCGTACGAGGGCGAGCGGCGGCCGGGGACGGTCGGGCTGCCGCTGGCGCACGTGGCCCTGCGAGTGTGCGACGAGGCGGGCGCGCCGGTGCCCGTGGGTACGTCGGGCGAAGTCTGGGTGAAGGGCCCGAATGTCTGCGCGGGCTACTGGCGGCGGCCCGAGGCGACTGCGGCCGCGTGGCGCGACGGCTGGTTCCGGACCGGGGATATTGGGGTGCTCGCGCCGGACGGTTACCTGACCCTGCAGGGGCGGCGGAGCGACCTGATCATTTCCGGCGGCTTCAACATCTACCCGCGGGAGATGGAGGAACTGCTACTGGAACAGCCGGGGGTGAAGGAGGCTGCCGTGGTGGGCGCGCCGGACCCGGTGCGGGGGGAGGTGCCGGTGGCGTACGTCGTGGCCGGACCGGACTTCGATGAGGCGGCCGTCGCGGCGCGCCTGCGGGAGCAATTGGCGTCGTTTAAACAGCCGCGGGCCTTCGTGCGGGTGCCGGCGCTGCCCCGGACGGCCTTGGGCAAGGTCCAGAAGCACCTCCTCCCGCCCTGGCGGCCCTGAACGCGATGAATCCCGCCACGCTCTCGCTGATCGCCCTGGTGGCGGTGATCGTCCTCAGCCTAACGTCGCGGATTAACATCGGGGTTCTGGCGGTGGCGTTGGCCCTGCCGGTGGGGGTGGGAGCGGCGGGGTGGAAGCCAGAGGCTGTATTGGCGCTGTTTCCCTCGAGCCTGTTCCTGACTTTGGCGGGGGTGACCCTGCTCTTCGGGGTGGCCCAGACCAACGGCACCCTCGAGGCGCTGGCGCGGCGGGGGGTGCGGGCCTGCGGCGGTACGCCCGCCTTGCTGCCGCCCTTGTTCTTCCTGCTGGCGGGGGCGATCTCGGCGCTGGGTCCGGGGGCGCTGGCGGCGACCGCGCTAGTGGCCCCGCTGGCGTTGGCGGCAGGGGCCTCTGCGGGCGTGCCCCCGTTCTTGATGGCCCTGATGGTGGCCAATGGGGGCAACGCGGGGAACCTGTCCCCCTTCAGCGCGGTGGGCGTGATCGTCCACGCCAATATGGCGAAGGCTGGCGTGCCCGGGCACGAGGGCGCGGTGTTTTTGGCCAACTTCGCGGCCCACGTGCTGGTCACGGGTGGGGCTTGGCTGCTCTTCGGCGGGCCCGCGTCGGTTCGGCGTCCGCGGCTGGCGGAGACGGTCGTGGCCCCGGTGGCGCTGACGGGCCGCCAAGGCTTCACCTTGGTGGTGCTGGGGCTGTGGGTGGCCGGCGTGGTCGGCCTAGGGTTCAATCCCGGGCTCTCGGCCTTTGCGGCGGCGGCGGTGCTGATTTTGGCCCGTTGCGGCGAGGACGGGCCGGCGGTCGCTTCGGTGCCGTGGAGCGTGTTGCTGATGGTCTCGGGCGTCAGTGTGCTGGTCGGGGTCCTAGAGAAGACGGGCGGTCTGGATCTAGTGTCGGGTCTGCTGGCCCGGTTGGCGACGCCGGGGACCGTGAACGGCGCGATGGCCTTCGTGACCGGGTTGATCTCGACCTACAGTTCGACCTCGGGGGTCGTGTATCCGGCGTTCCTCCCGATGGTACCGGGCCTCGTGGGGCAACTCGGCGGCGGGGATCCGCTGCAGGTGGCGCTGAGCATCAACGTCGGTGCGGCGCTGGTGGATGTCTCCCCGCTCTCGACCATCGGCGCCCTGTGCGTCGCGGGGCTGCCCCCCGGGGGCGACAGCCGGCGGCTGTTCCGCCAGATGCTCATCTGGGGCTTCGCGATGGTCCCGGTCAGCGCCCTGCTCTGCCAGCTGGGCGCCCGTTGGTTCTCCTGATGCAACCCTACCTCCGCCTCCTCGTTGCCCTGCTGGCCCTGCCGCTGGGCGCCGCCGCCCCCGACGAAGCCGCCAAGCGCTGGGAACAGTACGAGCCATCGTTCCGCACCTTCGCGGAGCAGGACGCCGCGCGTCCCTTCGCGCCCCGGGGGATCCTGCTCGTGGGCAGCAGCATCTTCCGCCAGTGGGAGGCGGCGGAGGCCCAGTTGGCGCCGCTGCCGGTGCGCAACCGTGCGTTCGGCGGCTCGCGCACCGGGGACCAGCTGGCGCGCTTCGAACAGCTCATCCCCCGCTACGCGCCGCGCATCGTGGTGTACTATTGCGGAAGCAACGACCTGAAGGCGAAGGATGCGGACGCCCCGGAGGTGATCTTCAGTCGGTTCCGGGAGTTCTCGGAGCGGGTGCGGGCGCGGTTTCCCGAGACCCATCTGGTATATGTGACCGCGACCCGGAGTCCCGACCGCGTGGCGATTTGGGAGCAGGTGGACCATTATAACGCCTTGGCGCGGGCCTACTGTGCCGCGACGCCGCGTCGGCACTTCATCGACTTGAATCCGGTGTTGGTGGATGCGCAGGGCCATCCGCGGCTGGAGTTGTACCGGAATGACAAGCTGCACTTCCATCCGCCGGCCTACGTCGAGTTCGCGGGGGTGATCCGCCCCGTGCTCGAGCGCCTCTGGGCCGCCGAGGCCCGGCGGTAGCCTTCAATCTTCCCTCAAGCCGCTCCGTTCGTTCCTCGGTAACCCCCCAATTCTATGCGTCCGTCCCCTCGTCTCTTCCTCGGGTGCAACCGACGGGGTCAGGCCGTGAATCGTTAGCTGGCCGCGAGCGCCCGGATCTGGTGCTGGCCGAAAACTAGCGATTCACGGCCGGACCCTTTTCGGAAGGCCGCGGGGCTCGTTGTAGCTGGGGCGCGCCGCCCCGGCTCCGGCCCCTAAGGCGACGGGGTCAGCCTGTTGCGTGTTGCGCTCGTCCTCGCGTTCGCTGGTTGGATCGGGTGTGAAACCCGCCTGGGCAACATGCAACAGGCTGACCCCGTCTGCGGCGTGCGGGGGCCTCGGCCGGCGGAATCCGCCCCCGGGGTCCCGCTCCGCTCCGGAATCCTGCTCGTTCAGGTCTCCTTCGATGATCCTACAGTCATCCTTCGGTTATCCTTCGGTCCTTCAGAGGTAAAATCGGTTTTTCTACAGTCAGAACCGAAGGATGACCGAAGGATAAAGCCGGGATGACTGGAGGAGCAGAGCGGGAGAACTGAGGGAGCCGGCCCCCATCGGAGGGGCGGCGCTGAGCCGTCTCGCCGGTGACGGGCCAACGGGCGACGCGGTTGACATTCCAACCAGTTCAACCAGTTCGGAAAGATGAGCTCGGAAGCCGCTGAAATTGGCGCGTTTGAGGCGAAGACCCGGCTTTCCGCCTTGCTGGCGAAGGTCGAAAAAGGCCACCGATTCTACATCACCAAACACGGGCGCCGGATCGCGGAGGTCCGTCCGGTCACCTCTGGGCAGGTGCGCGCCCGCTTCGGTCGCGGCAAGGGCACGGTATTGCACGTGGCGCCGGATTTCGACGCTCCCTTGGACTGCTTCCGCGACTACGTGCCGTGAGGCTGCTCCTCGATACGCACGCGGTGCTCTGGTTTGCCGCCGGGGATCCGGCCCTTCCGGCCGGCGTCCGCGACCGGCTGACGGATCCGGCCAATGAGATCCGGGTGAGTCACGCCACGGTTTGGGGGGCGTTGGGTAAGGGGTCAGGCCGCTAATTGTTAGAAGGGTTCTGGGGCGCGGATCCGGCGCCCACCCAACTAACGATTCACGGCCGGACCCTTTTCGGAAGCGGCCACGCCTTTACACGCCCTTAACAATTCCCCCGGCCCGCGCCCACAAAGGCCAAACACCCGCGCCGCACTCTCCGGGGATGATCCATCCCCACGGCGATGCCCCCGCCTCCGCCGCCTCGCTCCCGGTGGGCATGAACGCTCCTCCCGTGGACTTGGTGCGCCGCGCCCGTGCCGGCGACGCCTCCGCCCAGACGGAACTGGTCGCCCGCTACTCCCGCCGCATCACCGGCTACCTGCGCAGCCTCTGCCGCCGCGAGGAGGCGATCGACGACCTCACGCAGCTCACGTTCATCAAGATGTTCCGCCGCCTGCGCTGGCTGCGCGATCCCGCGGTCTTCGAACCCTGGCTCTTCCGCATCGCCCGCAACACCGCCTTCGATGCCGGCCGCCGCCGCGCCTGCCGGCCCGTCACCGTCGCCCTCGATGCGGAAACCGAGCGGATCCCGGACCCCGGGCACGAACTCGCCACGCGCGAAATCCTCGGCGCCCTAGAGACGGCCCTCGACCAATTGAAGCCGATCGACCGCCAACTGGTCCGGATGATTGTGGCCGGCGAAAGCTACGCGGACGCTGCCCGCCGCTTCGGGCTGACGATCGGCTCCGTCAAGGTCCGCCTCCACCGCGTGCGTCCCTTCCTGCGCACCACGGTCGGGGGCCTCACCGGCACCCGGGCGCCCGATGCCTCGGGCTGGCGACCCGCCAACCGCCCGGTGGCCTTGGCCGCCTGAGCCGTAAGGCGACGGGGTCAGCCTGTTGCGTGTTGCGCTCGTCCTCGCGTTCGCTGGTTGGATCGGGTGTGAAACCCGCCTGGGCAACATGCAACAGGCTGACCCCTTCCGCCCCGGGGAACCCCGTCCGCCCCGGGGATTGAAAGCTGCGCCCAATACCGCGGAGCGATCCTCGCCGAAGCGGGATTGGCTTCCGTCGGCGATGACCGGGGCGACGCGCCCCAGCCACACCAAGCCGCCGGGCAACCGACGGGATGATGCTACCTGACCCCTGGCCGGAAGGCCGAAGCGCCTTAGCCGGACTCATGCAGTTGATCAGGTCGCATCGAGGTGATCTGACGGCACCTTTCAGAGGCTCTCTCCTGTCGCCATACCCTCCGGGTATGCCTCGGTCGTTCGCCTCTGAAATGTGCTCGCCATCTCACCCCGCTGCTCCGCCTCCAACTGCATGAGTCCGGCTTAGCCGC
>JBILWD010000043.1:0-17400 GCA_044370095.1 Opitutaceae bacterium
GTGGTGTACTTGATCCTAACCCGGGTGAGCTTCCGGCTCGAGCGCGGCGAGATCCCAGGGATGGCGGAGCATCTGCGGGCCGCGCGCGCGGAACTGGGGCCCTGGTCCCGCGGGGAGATCGGGGTGCTTTGGGTCTTTGTGCTCACGGCGCTCGCGTGGGTGTTCCAACCGCTGCTGGCCCGCGCGCTGCCGCTGCTCACCGATACCACGATCGCGATCGCCGGCGGGCTCGCCCTGTTCTTTATCCCGGTGTATCCGCGCCGCGGCGAGTTCCTGATGAACTGGGAGTCGACCAAGGGCTTGCCGTGGGACGTGCTGCTGCTGTTCGGCGGTGGCCTGAGCCTCGCGGGTAACATTGAGAAGCACGGGCTCTCCCGGTACCTCGGCGACCTCTGCGCCGGTCTCGGTGGGATCCCCACCATCGCGCTCGTCTGCATCGTCTGCTTCGGGATCCTGATGCTCACCGAGCTCACGAGCAACACGGCCACGGCCGCGACCTTTCTGCCGATCGCCGCCGCGTTAGCGGTGAGCGTGGGCGAGAACCCACTGCTCTTCCTCATTCCTACTGCCCTCGCCGCGAACTGCTCCTATATGCTCCCGGTCGGCACGCCGCCCAACGCGATCGTGTTCGGCAGCGGCCACGTCACCCTGCCGCAGATGGCGCGCGCCGGGATGTGGCTCAACGTCCTGCTGGTGCCCATTCTGGTCGGGTTGGTGCTCCTGCTCGGGCGGCTGGTCTTCGACGTGGAACTCGGCGTCATGCCCGCGTGGGCCCGGCCCGCTGCGGGCTGACCGGCCGGGTTTTTTCCTCGCCGCCGGCAGCGCCGCGCGGTGGAGTGCAGGGGCCCCGCCATCCCACAGGCGAAAGCCACCCCCACGATGAATCGCCGCCGCTTTTTGCTCCAGTCCCTCGGGGCTTCGCTCGCCCTGCCTGCGCTTCCCTCGCTCGTCGCTCGCGCCGCGGACGGCGGTTCTGCCCTGCGGACGGCGAAGGCCGCGGGTACGGGGGCGCGCCGGTTCGTCGCGATCGGTAACCTGCTGGGTTTCCAGACCAAGCACCTGTTTCCCGCCACGCCGGGCGCCGCGTATGAGTCAACCCGTCTGCTCGCGCCGCTCGCCGAGAATCGCGGACTCTTCACGCTCTACCGCGGCCTCGACCACGGCGTGAAAGGCGGGCACTTCGCGGTCCATTCTTTCCTCTCGGGCGTCCTCAACTCCGAGGCCCAGAACCGCCCGACGGGCAACGTGACGCTCGACCAGTTTATGGCCGAGGAGATTGGGCCCGAGACGCGCTTCTCGTCCCTCACCGTCGGCTCGGAGGGTGGCATCCACGGCGGTTGCCAGCTCTCGTGGACTAAGGCCGGCGTGCGCGTGCCGCCCATCTCCGGCCCGGCGGAGTTATTCGATCGCCTCTTCGTCGAGGACGCGCCCGACCGCCGCTCGCGCCGGCAGGGCGAGCACCGCCTCCAGGCCTCCATCCTCGACGCCGTGCGGGAGGACGCCGGCCGCCTCGCCCGGCGCGTCGACCGCGAGGATCGCGCGAAGCTGGACGAGTATTTCACCTCCGTGCGCGAGGTGGAGCAGCGACTGCAGTTGCGGCAGCGCTGGGCCAGCCAGCCCAAGCCGGCGGCGCCCTTGGGGCGACCAGTCAATCGCAACAAAGTCGAGGACCTCCCGCTCCTCTACGAGCTGATCGCCCTCGCCCTGCACACCGACTCCACCCGGATCGCGACGCTCGAGATCGGCGGCGACTTCCTCCCGCAGAACCTCGGCATCGATAAGTCGTACCACGGGCTTTCCCACCACGGGAACGACGAGTCCGCGATCCAGCACCTGCTCACGCTGGAAACTTACCAGATCCTTCAGTTCAACCGCTTCCTCACCCGCCTCGCCGGGCTGCGGGATGGCGGGGGCTCCCTGCTGGACGCGACGACGGTCCTCTTCGGCAGCGGGATTGGTGACGCCAACACGCACAAGAACTCGGACCTGCCGGTAATCCTCGCCGGCGGGGGCTACCGGCACGGCGAGTTCAAGCGCCTGCCCGCCAGCGGCGCCGGCAAGGTGCCGCTCTGCAACCTCTTTGTGGACATCGCCCAGCGGATGGGGCTCGAGACCGGCGCCTTCGGCACGAGCACGGGCCGCTTCGCCTGAGGTAAGGACTCCAATGTGGCGGCGCGGCGGGTTCCAGTGGCTGGCCTTAGGGGTGTCGCTCGCGACGAGCCCGGTGAGCGCGACGCCGGAGGTCACCGATTTTCTCGGCCGTCACTGCCTGCGCTGCCACGGCGCGGAAAAGCAGAAGGCAGACCACGATTTCCGCGCGTTCCGCCTGCCCTTGGCCGGCGCTGCGGCGCTGATCGAGGCCAAGGACATCATCGACCAGCTCACCCTCGGGGAAATGCCGCCCCGCGAGGAGCCCCAGCCCTCCGATGCCGAGCGCCTCGCGGTGATCCGTGCCCTGCGCGCCGGGATCGCGGCCGCGCGTGACGGTGGCGCCGCCGCGGGCGCCCGCACCGTGCTCCGCCGGCTTTCCAACCGGGAATACGAGCACACGCTCGCCACCCTGTTCGGCCGCCGCGTCGACACCCTCGGCCTCACCGCCGATTTCCCCAAGGAGAAAGCCAGCGAACGCCTCGACACCATCGGTCGCTCGCTCGTTACCTCCGGCTTTCTGCTCGACCAGTATTTCCAGGCGGCGCATCGCCTCGTGGAGCAACGGCTGGGCCGGCCAGAGCCGGTCCCGCGCACCTGGCGCTTCGCGGGCAACTTCGTCCAGTACGAGGAGCTGCAGGGCCCGCACAAGGCCGCGTTCAACTTCCGTTACCTCTGCCTGTACGAGCAGCCGAACACCGACACGCGTCAGGGCGGGTACGGCCACATCGAGGAGTTCCTGCAGGGCGTGCCGTCTTCGGGGCTGTACGACATCGCCGTGCTCGCCCAAGCGCTCCACCGCGATACGCATTACGATCCGGCGATCTTCGGCATCGATCTCACGGAACCGTTTCTCCTCGGCGTCGTGCCCGGTGACGCCTCCCGCAACCACATCCATTACCCGCAGGCGATCGAGCCGCTGCTCGGCCAGGCGGTGGTGCCGGACGACGAGCCGCGCTGGCTGCGCTTCCGCGTCTGGCTGGAGCAGGGGCAGACCCCGCGCTTCATCTTCCCCAATGGGCCGCACGAGTCGCGCGCCTCCGTCCTCACGATCAACCGCCGCTATGCCGATGACTTTCAGGGGCGCTTCGCCAAGGCCGGCGTGAGCCGCACGCACCTGCTGCGCGAGGGCAAGCTGCCGCACATCCGCATCAGCGAGATCACGATCGAGGGCCCGCTGCCCGAGCCCGGCGGCGGGGCCGAGGAGGTCGCCGTCTTCGGCCCGGAGGGTTTCCAGGCCGATCGCGCCGGAGCGCAACTGGAGGCCTTTGCCGCCCGCGCCTACCGCCGGCCGCTCACCCCGGAGGACCGTACCGCCCTCGCGGCCGTACGCTCCGGCCGTCTCCGCGAGGGGGCGCCGCCCCGTGCCGCCGCGCTCGACACGGTCAAGTTCATCCTCTGCTCGCCGTCCTTCCTCTACCTCGACGAGGAGACCGGCGCCGCCGGTGCCCGGCTTGGGCCGCACGCCCTCGCGAACCGCCTCGCGTATGCTCTCACCGCCACGCTGCCCGACGCGGAGCTCCGCGCGGCCGCCGACTCCGGCCGCCTAGCCGAGGACGCGGAACTCGCCCGGCAGGCGGCGCGGTTGATCGCCTCCCCGGCGGCGGACGCCTTCGCCGCGGGCTTCCTCGACGGCTGGCTCCACCTGCGCGACCTTGGTGGGATGCCCCCGCCGCGCGAGACCGCGCGCGCGTACTACGCCGACAACCTGCCCGAGGCGATGAAGACGGAGGCCCGCCTCTTCTTCCTCCACCTCCTTCGCGGCAACGGGCCGGTGCACGATTTTCTCGAGGCTGACTACACCTTCGCCGACAAGCGCCTCGCCCGCCTCTACCAACTGCCGGAGCGCAACACGCTCCGCCTCGCGGACGGGTTCCAGCGCGTGAGCCTCGCTGGCAACGCGCAGCGGGGCGGCCTGCTCGGGATGGCCGGCGTCCTTACCGTGAGCGCCAACGGCGTCGAGACCTCCCCGGTCACGCGCGGCGTCTGGATCTCCGAGAACATCCTGGGGATTCGCCCGCCGCCGCCGCCCGACGTGGTCCCGGCGATCGAGCCCGACGTGAACGGCACCAGCACGCTGCGGGAGCGACTGGCGCGCCACCGGGCGGACGCGGCTTGCGCGGAGTGCCACCGCAAGATCGATCCCCTCGGCTTCGGCCTAGAGAGTTTCGATCCGATCGGCCGCTGGCGGGTCGCCTATCCCAAGCCCAAGGGCAACGCCCCGGCGCCGGCGGTCGACGCCAGCGGTGAGCTCAGCTCCGGCGAGACGTACGCCGGCTTCCCCGAGTTCCGGCGCCTCCTCGCGGCCAACCGGCGCGACGTCTTCACGCGTCACCTCGTGCGCCAATTCCTCAGCTACGGCACCGGCCGCCACCTCGAGCCGGTCGACGAGCCCGTCGTGGAGCAGGTGCTCGAGGCCGTCCGCCAGGACGGTTACGGCCTGCGCACGCTCGTCCTCACCGCCGTCGCGAGCGAGGTGTTCCGCTCCCGCTGAACCGTCCCGGCCGGTCCGTCAGCGCCATACGGGCACGACGTCCTCGCGGCGCACCCAGCCGGTCTGCCCGTTGGGGAACGCGAGCCGCCGCCAACCGAGGAAGCTACCCTCCAACCGGGCGAGGCCGCCCGCAGTGAGCGGAGTCGTCTTCTGGGTGGTGTCCGCCTCGGTGGGGATCGAGCGCAGGACCGTGGCGCGGGCCACGATCGCGGCCGCGGGATGCGCGGCCGGGCCGTACGCGAGCGTACCGGCCACGGCGAGGCCCGCGCCGGCCAAACCTAGGCCGAACCCGGACCAAGCCACGCGCCGCCACCAAATGCCCCCGCCGCGGTAGGCGAGGGTGAGGACCCCGGCGAGGCCGGCGGCCGCGAGCCAAGCGGCGAGTACCGCGGCCCATTCCCAGTCGGCGGGCGAGGCCCGCCGGGCCCAGCCGCGCCAGAGGTCGGGCTGGAGGAAGGGAACCAGTTCCGCGGGCGCCGTGCCGCCGCGGCCGGCGGTGTGCGCGAAGTGCCAGCGCACCGCCTCGTGGTCCGGCTGCTGCACGAACGCCGCCGCGGCGTGCGCGGCCGCCTCCGGATTCCGGTCCAGTTGCTCCAGCGCCAGCGAAAGGTTGTGGCGGGCGATCCAGTTGGCGGGCGCAAGTTCGACCGCGCGTCGCCACGCCTTCTCGGCCCCCGCGAAATCTCCGCGCCGGTACAGCCCCGTCGGGTCGGTCGCGGCGGTCGCGGCCGCCTCCAGCGCCGTGCCGGTGATACCCGCCCAGAGGACGAGGCCCGCCGCGAACGGCATCAGGTTGCGCGGCCGCAGGAGGGTCCAAGGCCGGAAACCGGGCAGGCGGCGCGCGGCGAGCGCCGTCTGGGCGCGATCGAGCCAGTCCCCGGGCAATTCCGGGCGCGGACCGTAGAGCGCCTGGTCCGCCTCCTGCCAGAGCCGCAGCCAGGCCTCGGTGCCGGCGCCCCCGGAAGCCGCGGCCAAGGTACGCACGGACGGGGCCGCGTGCTCGAGGCCCCAGAGGCGCGCGGTGTCCTGCTGCCACGCGAGGAGGGGCGCGCGGTGTTCGCCGGGCCGGGCGCGGGTGAGCGCGGCGAGATGTCCGGCGAGTCGGGCCCGCGCCTCGCGGCGCGGGCGGAGCGGATCGGTGGCCCGGGCGCGCCAGTAGGCCAGCGCCAGCCACCAGCCGAACCCGGCCAGCCCGGGTGCCGCCAACGACCAGCCGAGGCTGCGGGCGGTGAAGGGAACGGGTGCGCCCGCCTCGCCGGGGAGCGGCTCGCGCGGGATGCCCGTCGGCGCGGCGGCGGGCGTGATGTCCTTCGCGGTCGGGGCGGCGCCGGTCGGGGCGGCCGGGTCATTTGCAGGGTTCGGCGGGGTGACGTTGAAGCGCGGCGCAGCCGCCCCCGCGATGGCGAGCGTCGTCCGTGGCGCGGTGATCGTGCGGTACGCCCCGGCCTGCGGGTCGAAGTAACTGAAGCTCACCGGCCCGAGCGGGTAGTCGCCCGCCTTCGTCGGCACCAGCACCACGTCCTCCGTCAGGGTGGCGTCGAACAATTTTCCCTCTGCGTTCACGCGCTTCGCCTTGGGCTGCACGACTTGGAAATCCTGCGACACCGTGCGCGCCGGCAGCCCGCCGAGGTCCGGCCAGTTGCCCGTGCCGGTCAGCTCGAGGGTCCAGGTGACCGGTTCGCCCACCGCCGCGCGCTCCGGTACTACGCGGGAGACGAGTTGGAACTGCCCCACCGCGCCCCCGAAGCCGGCCGGCGCCCCGGGCGGCAGGGGCCGTACCTCGAGCACGGGCTGGTCGGAGGAGACGGAGACCTGCTCCATCCGCGGCTGCGAGATGATCCCGAAGCCGATCGTGCCCGTCTGGATGCTGATCAGGTGGCTGGCGGACTCGAGCTTCACGCGGTTCTGCACTTTCGCGACGGCGCGCGTCCGGAACGTGACGTTCACGCGACGGTCGCCGTTCGCCACGGCCTCGGTGACCTCCGGCTTGGACCAGTCCTCGGCCGCGAGCGGGGCGGGGTTCCAGTCGAAGGTGGGCGAGATCTGGGGGTTGGTGCGCCGGGCGGCGGAGAGCTCGTAGGTGAGTCCGAAGACCTCGCCGGACCACACGCTGGGCCGGGCGGGCAGCAGTCGCGCGCGCGCCAGGGAATCGAGCGGGGCGGCGGGGGCGGCGACGTTGAAGGCCGCGACCTGCAGGTCCCCCTTCGAGGTTCGCACGCCGAAGGCCGGGATCTGCAGGGGCGGGTTCTGCGGACCGCGCACGACGTAGGAGAGGGCGATCGTCCGCGAGACCGAGAAGTTGACGATGTTGGTGCTCTCCGAGCGTCCGGCGGGCGCGAAGGTAACACCCGGGATGGCGGGCAGGGCGGGCTGGCCCTCGGGCTCACAGTTCTCGAAGATCAGGAGCAGGGAGTTGCCGAGGCCGGAGTCGCCGGCCTCCCAGCGCACGGACTGCGCGGGCAGGCCGAGGGTGGCGGCGGCGAACGCGAGGAGTGTCCAGAGCAGCCGGCGGCCGGGGCCGGTCCGGGGGGGCGGGAGGGGTCTCATCGGTTCACCAGTCCTTGCCCGTCTTCCGGGCGGGTTTGCGTTCGCCTTCCATCAGTTGAAATAGCTGCGCCGGGGAGTCCTGCGCCCGGAGCTGGTCGAGCTTTTGCAGCGGCAGGGCCAGCGCCGGGTTGGCGGCTTCGGGTGGTGGGCCCTCCTTGCGTTCCGGCTGGCCGCCGACCTTCTGGGTGGCCTCGGGGGGCGGGGACGGCGGCTCCTCGCGGTTGAGATCGCCGAGCGCGGGATCCTGATCCGGTTGCGCTTCCCCGGGCGGGGAGTCCTTGCCCGGGTTGTTCTCCGGCTTCGATTGCTGCTCCGGCGGCGGCTGCCCCTGCTCGCCCTCGGGCGGCGGCTGGTCCGGAGGCGATTCGCCCGGGGAGGACTTTTGCTGCGGAGGGGAATCCTTTTTCTGGTTCTTGTCCTGCTCCTGCTTGGGTGGGGGCTGGTCGGGTTTTTCTTCCGGCGGCGGTTCTGGTGGCTTTTCGAGCAACTCCTCGAGCTCGGCGCGCAGGCGGGCCCAGTCGGCGGCTCCGGCCTCGAGTTTTTGCCCGAGGGCGACCGCCTCGAGTGCGTCCCGCACCGGGCCTTCAGGGACCGGTTGGCCGCCGGACTTGAGCTGCGAGCCCCAGGTGACGGTTTCCCGGCCGAGTTCGGCCCAGTCGCGCGCGCGGTGCTCCGGAGCGGCGGCAAGGCGGCCGACCATCCGTCCGAGCGGGGAGGGCGCCGGCGCTGCGGGCGCGGGCGGGGTGGCCGGGGAAGGGGCCGCGGCCAGTCCGGGGACCGCCGGTGGTGGCGGGGCCGGGTCCTCGCGCCGGGCCGCGGCGGGGGCGGGGGCCGGCGCGGCCAGCAGGGCCAGGAGCAGCGCGGTGGTCGCGGCCGCGGCGGGCCGCGGGGCCGGGTGGCGGAGGGGAAGGGCGCGAGGCTTGGGGCGCACGGGGAACTCGGTGAAGAAACTGACTAGCAGGCACCACAACGCGAGCGCCAGCGGCCACTGGTACCGCTCGACTTGCCGCACGGTCTTGCGTTCCGCGAAGCGGCCCCGCTGGCCTCGCTCCACCGTCTCCCGCAGCAGCGTCGACAGGTCTAGCCACGCGCTCGCGTCCCGGTAGGTGCCGCCGGTGACGCGCGCCAGCTCTTGGAGGGTCGAGGTCTCGAGGCGCGACATCACGACGGCCCCGCGTTCGTCCTTCACCAGCCCGCCGGCGCCGTCCGGGATCATCCCGCCGTTCGCGGTCCCGATGCCGAGGGAGAGCACGCGGATCTCCTTCCGCGCAAGTTCGGCGGCACGGTCCTTCCAGCGATCATCCGTGGCCTCGCCGTCACTCAGCACGACGAGAAAGCGGTCGGCCGCGGCGGTGGTGCCGAAGGCCTGCAGCGAGGCGTCGAGCAGCGCCCCGTAGTTGCTCCCGCCCTGCGGTAGAAAGTCCGGGTTCAACGCCGGCAGGAATTCTCGCAGGATCTCGTAATCCGCGCTGAGCGGGGCCTGCAGGAAGGCGGTCCCCGCGAACACGACCAAACCGACCCGCTCGCCGGCCAGTTTTTCGAGCAGGGATTGGATCAGCAGTTTAGCGCGCTCGAGCCGCGAGGGCTTCACGTCGGGGGTGAGCATCGAGCGGGAGAGGTCGACCGCCAAGAGGATCTCGCGGGCCTGATCGAAGACCGGTTCCTCAATCTTGCCCCATTGCGGACGGGCGAGGGCGAGGACCGCGAGGGCCAGCCCTGCGGCCAGCCACCAGCGTGGGCGCCGGCTGGTCGGTGGGGGTGCGTCCGTCGGCGCGAGGCGGAGCCCGCCCGCGCCCGCCTCCGCCCTCAGGATGCGCGGGCGGGCTACCTCCGCGGCCGCGCGCGCACGCCGGTCGAGCACCAGCAGGAGGACCGGCACGGCCAGCAGCCAGAGGAGAGCGGGGAGCGCGAAGGTCACGCGGCCACCTCCCGGCGGAAAAGCGGGCGCGCCGCGGCGGCCCCGAGCGCCAGCAGGCCGAGGCCCGGCCACGCGGCCCACGCGAAGAGCTCCGTCGTTACGAGGTAGCTCTTAGCCTGGAATTCGATCTTCTGCGCCCGGTCAATGGCGCGGAATGCGGACTCGATCGTGCCCGTATCCGCCACGCGGAAAAACTTCCCGCCGGTCTGGTTCGCGATCTCCCGCAGCGTGCCCTCGTCGAGGTCCGAAAGCATCCGCCGGTACGTGACCTTGCGGCCCTGGTCGTCGTAGATCGGGACGGGCACGTAGCCCTCCTTGCCGGAGCCGATGGTGTAGATCGGCACGCCGCGAGACTTGGCGATCTCGGCCGCCTGCAGCGGCTGGAGCGCGCCGCGATTGTTCGCACCGTCCGTCATCAGCACCACGAAGGCCCCGATGCGGCGGCCCGCGGCGTCCTTGCGCGCCTGCTCCAGCCGGGTGAGGGCGACGCCGAGACCGTCCCCGATCGCGGTGCCGTCCTCGATCATTCCGATGCGGACGCGCGCCAACTGCCGCGCGAGCCAGTCGTGGTCGAAGGTAAGCGGGGCCATCGTGTAGGCGCGGCCAGAGAAGAGGACGATCCCGATGCGGTCCGTCGGCCGCCGCTCGATGAAGGCCTGGATCACGGGCTTGATCGCCTGCAGGCGGTTGATGCGCTCCCCGTCCTTCTCGAAATCCTCGGCCCGCATGGAGGTCGAGAGGTCGATCGCAAGGACGATATCGTAGCCCTCGGAACGCACCTCGCGTCGGTCCTCCACGCGCTGGGGCCGGGCGAGGCCGACGACCAGTAGGGCGAGGCCCGTGAGCACGAGCGCCGCGGGCCACCGGCCGGGGGTGGCGAGGGAAGGGCGGTGCCACGCCGCCGCAAAAGGCACGAGCAAGACGGGCACGCGCCGGCGGCCCCGCAGCCACACGACGAGCGGCAGCGCGAGCAGCGCCAGCAGCCAAAGCGGGTCCTGGAGGGTGAGGCGGCCCATCGGTTCAGCCCCGCCCCGGGTTCATCCGGGCGTGGAAGAAGCGCACCAGCGCGTCGAGCCGGTTCTCACCGGTGCCGACCGCGAGGCGAGTAAGCGGATCGGGGAACAGGGTCTGCCAGGCGCGCTCTCGCGCGGCCACCCACGCGGCGTGCGCGGCCTGCTCCGCTGTGCTCCCGTCGATCGTGACCAGTCGCCCCGCCACCGCGTCGTAGGCCGCGAACGGCTCCCCCGTCGGCAACTGCCGGTCCCACGGGTCGTCCACCCGGAAGCCCATCGTCTGGTAGCGACGCTGTAGGACGCTCCAACCCTCGGGCCGCGGATCGTCGCCGGCTGAGCGCGCGACCGGCGGGAAATCTCCCAGCCAAATCAGGATGCTATGTTTCGGCGCCGCGCGCGCGAGGAACCGCCAAGGGGGCACCGGCGCCGGCGCGTCGGGCGCGGGGGCCGGGCGGGCCATCAGCGAGGCCGCCAGCTGCAGGATCCGGCCGCGGCCCCGCACGGGCTCCCGCACGTCATTGCCCCCCGGCGCCGCGTGCACGAAACCCACCCGGTCCCGGTTCACCGCCCCCAGCAGCATCACCAGCCCCGCCAGCTCCAGCAGCGCCTCCCGCCGGGACTGCGCCCCGGACCCGAAGCCCAGCGAGGGCGCGTCCTCCAGCACCAGCAGCACGGTGACCTCCCGCTCCTCGACGAACTTCTTCCGGTACGGCTCCCCGAGGCGCGCGGTCACGTTCCAATCGATGTCGCGGACATCGTCCCCGAACTCGTACTTCACCACTTGGTCGAATTCCATCCCCCGCCCCCGGAAGGCGGAACGGTACTCGCCGCTCAGCATCGCCTCTACCGCGTGGCGCACCCGCCACTCCAGCCGACGCAAAGCCGCCAGCGGCGCGGCAGCGGCCGGGGCAGGCGTAACGGCGGGGGCGGCGGCGGGCATCGGCGGGCGCCTAGACGGCCGGCACCGCGGTGCGGGTGATCACTTCCGCCACCAGCTTGTCCGCCGTGATCTCCTCTGCCTCGGCCTCATAAGTCAGGCCGATCCGGTGCCGCAGGATGTCCGGCGCGAGCTCCTGAATCAGCCCGGGGGAAACGTGGTCCTCGCCCCGCAGCCACGCGAGCGCCCGCCCCGCCTGATAGAGCGCGAGCGAGGCCCGGGGCGACGCCCCGAACGACAGGTGCCGCCGCGGCGCGGCCGCGTCCGCCAGCGCCCGCGTGCCCCGCACCAGCGCGAGGATGTAGCCCTGCACGGCCGGCGAGAGATGGATCGCGTCGACCTCCGCCCGGAGCGCGAGCAGTTCCTCCCCATTGGAGACGGCGGTGAGCGCCGGCTGGCGGGTCACCTGGCCCCAGCGCTGCAGCATCGCCGCCTCCTCGGCGGCGCTCGGGTAGTCGACCAGCAGCTTGAACAGGAAACGGTCGGTTTGCGCCTCCGGCAGCGGATAGGTGCCCTCTTGCTCCACCGGGTTCTGGGTCGCCATCACGAAGAACGGCCGGGGCAGCGCGTGCGTCTGGCCGCCCAGGGTCACCTGCCGCTCCTGCATCCCCTCGAGCAGGGCGCTCTGCACCTTGGCCGGGGCCCGGTTGATCTCGTCCGCCAAGACCAGGTTGGCGAAGATCGGCCCGCGGTGGGCGGTGAACTCGCCCGTCTTCGGCTGGAAGATCATCGTGCCGACCACGTCGCTCGGCAGCAGGTCCGGCGTAAACTGGATGCGCTCGAACTGCACCCCGAGGGCGGTGCCCAGGGATTTCACGAGCAGCGTCTTCGCCAGCCCGGGCATGCCCTCGAGCAGCACGTGGCCGTTGGCCAGCAGGGCCACCAGCAGGCGTTCGACGACGGCGTCCTGGCCGACGACGGCCTTGCCGATTTCAGCGCGGAGTTTCTGGGACCAAGCGGGACCGGTGGGCGGCATGCGTTAAGGGCTGGAAGGTGAACGGGATCGCGGGCCTTTGGCAACCCACCCGTCACCGCCCCCCCCTCCTCCGCCCCGCCGCGGCCGGGCTCAGGCCGCCACTGGCTCGTTCGTCCCCCGCCGCGGCTGCCGCGGGCGGTAGGCGGCCGCGAACAGCGCGAACCCCGGCCGCTCCACCCCGTCCGGTGTGAACCGCACGTACCCCTTCTGCGCCGCCATCCGGATCAGCGCGCCACGGTGCTGCACCCCCAGCTTCCGGTGCAGGTCCCGCCGCACCGAGGAGATGGTCGCCGGACTCAGCCGCAGCAGTTCCGCCGCCTCGTCGTCATCGCACCCCGCCCCGATCACGCTCAGCACCAGCTGCTCGAAGTCCGTCAGCAGCCGGAACAGCGCCGTGGGCGCCGCCGAGATCTGCCGCAACTGGCCCTGCACCGAAGGGCTCCACGACCGCTGTCCCGCCAGCACCCGCTCCAGCACCGGGCGGAAGGCGCCGGGCTCCTCCGTGACGGCGTCGAACACCCCCTCAACTGCCAGCGTCCGCAGGGCCGAAAGGGTTCGGTAGGTGCAGCGCAGCGCCACCACCAGGACCCGCCGGGCCCGCCGCGGCGCCCGGGTAGACTGGGCCAGCAGGTCGAGCGCGTCCCCCTCCGGCCCCTCCCCGAGGCTGCCCAACAGCAGGTCCACCGGCGCCCGTTCGAGGAGGGTTCGGGCCGCGGCGACGTCCGGCGCGACCGTGATCCGCGCCCCCGGCAGCACGGCCTCCACGTGGGCCCGGAGGGTGGCGGCGTACAGCTGGTCCGCCTTGAGGATGACAACGGTGGGGTGCGTTTCCATGCCCGCACCGTGCCCGACCCCGGCCCGTTCCGGAATGGGCCCGCCGTAACTTTTCCGTTACGCCCGCGCCGCGGCCCGGCGCAGCCGGTAGCCGGACTTCGGGATCACTTCGATCCACGCGCGCGCGTCGACGCCCGCGCGGGCTGCCGCGGCGCAGAGCTTGCCCAGCAGGACCCGCAGGTTGCCGGTGTCCCCCCGGAACGGCCGGCCCAGGATCTCCGCGTAGAGGACCTCGTAGGCGACGACCTCCGCGGGGGACCGCGCCAGCAGCTCCGCAAGCTGCGCCTCACGGGGCGCGAGGGTGGTCCGCCGGGCGCCCCGGCGCAGGGTCCGGTCGGCGGGGTCCAGCCGGCCGCCCGCGAACGCCAGCCGCGTCGGCCCGGGCCGCGCCGCTAGGCTCGGCTCGCCCCGGAAACGCTCCAGGTAAGCCAACAGCACCTCGACGCGCACGGGTTCCCGCAGCACGCAGTCCGCACCCAGCGCCACCAGCCGGGCCTCGACCGCCCCGCTGGTGCCTGCCGGCACCAGCACCAGCCGCCGGCAGCGCGCTTCCGACAGCGCCGCGAGCACCTCCTCGGCCAGACCGTCGCGTAGGGTGCGCCGAACCACGGCCACCCTCGGCCGCAGCCGGGGAATCCGCCGCCGCGCCGCGGCGACCGTCGCGCAGGCCTCGGTCACCCAACCCCGACCCGCGCACAGCTCGGCGAGGACGGATCCCTCGCGCTCCGCGCTGTCGATGAGCAGGATCATCGCCGGGTTCAGACGGGCAGCGCCAGCGCGAGGCTGAAGCGGCCGGAATGGGGTGAAACCGCCGCGCCTAGGACCCCGTGGCACTGCCGCACCCCGGCGACGAGGCCCCGGGCCGCGATGGTCGAGAGCGGCTCGTGCTGTTCCTGCAACCACGACTCCAGCGCGGCGGACGTCAGCGCCGGGCCGGTCCCGGTGATGGTGATGAGCACGGCCGCGTGGCCGGCCGGCGCGTTGCGGCGGTTGTACCACGCGAAGTTGCGGAGCGCGGGCTCGCGAAAGGCCTCCTCGAGCCGGCCCAGCGGCTCCGCCCGTACCCCCACCGTCGTCCGGTGCGGCGCGCCGGCAAGCGCTGCGCCAAGCGCCGGGGTCATCATCAGCAGGAAGTCGATGCCCGACAGCCCCCGCACCGGCAGGCCCGCGTCCCCGGGCGTGAACTCCACCACCTTGCCCACCTCCTCCCCCCGGCACATCCGCAGTGCGATCCCCGCCGCGTGCCGGATGCCCTCGTCCACCACCGCCGGCGAAGTGTCGCGGCTGCCGTAACCGGTGTCGAAGAACGCCTCGGTCACCGCCATCGCGGCCTCCGCCGTGCGCCGCGCCTCCTCCAGCCGGCGGGTGAACTGCGCCGTCCGCGGATCCGCCCGCGCCGGCGTCCCCAGCAGCGCCTGCGAGGCGAGCAGCTGCGCGTGCACCGTCGTCAGCAGCCCCGCCGTCTGCCGCAACGCGTCACGCGCCGTCTCGGAAGCCACCAGCTCGACGTCCCGCTCGAGCAGCGCCGCCTCGCGCTCCCCCGCCACGACCCCCGCTTGCCGGGCTAGGTCCTGGTCCACCCGCCGCTGCCGGGTGCGCGCCACCCATTCGGGGATCCGCGCCTCAAAGTCCGCCTTGCCGGGGAGGGGCTTCGACAAGAATTCGTACACCTGGAGCGGGATGGTGCGCCGGAGGTTCTCCGCAGAATCGAACGCACTCAGCACCACAAACCCCAGCGCCGGGTCCACCTGCTGCGCCGCCTCGATGAACGCGAAGCCGTCCATCCGGGGCATATGCAGGTCGGCCAGGCACAGGTCGAAACGCGTCTCCCGTAGACGCTCGAGCCCCGTCGCCCCGTCGAAGGCAAACACCAGCTCGTGCGCGCCCCCCAGCCGCAGGCGGAGCGACGCGTGGATCTGCCGCTCGTCGTCCACGACGAGGATCCGGGTCGGCAAAATGGCGCTGGTCGCGGTGGCCACGGCGGGGACTCAGGACGCCGCCGCGACCGCCGCGGGGTCCACCGGCAGGTCGACGATCAGCGTGGTCCCGGCCCCCGGCCGGCTCTCGACCGTGATGCGCCCGTGGTGCAGGTGCGCGATGCGCTGCGAGATGGTTAGCCCCAGGCCGAACCCCCGCACCTCCTCTCCGAACTCCTTCGTCGTGAAGTAGGGGTCAAAAATCCGCGCCCGCGTTGCCTCGTCCATCCCGCACCCCTGGTCAATGACCCGCAGCGTGATCATCCCCGCCACCGGCCCCTCCGCCGTCAGCCGGACCTCGCCGCCCCGCGCGGACGCGTCGATCGCGTTGTTCAGCAGGTTCACCAGCAGCCGCTGCAACAGCACGGTATCGGCCTGCAGGGTCCCCGTGTACGTGCTCCGCGCGACGAGGGTGACGCCGCGGCGGGCCGCCCGCTCCACCGCCAAGCATCGGGCGGCCTCGAGCACCCCCGCCGGCTCGATCGGGGCGTAACGCGGCGTCAGGCGGTCCGAGAAAAAGAGGGCCTCCCGCAGGTAGGTCGTGATTACCGCGATCGCCCGGCTGGCCGCGCTGTGGACCTCCTCCTCCGCGCTGCCCGCCGGCGCCCGCCCTTCCGTGTGTACTAAATAGGACGAGACGGGGGTAATCAGGTTCTTCAGGTCGTGGGCCAGCCCGCGGGACATCATCGCCAAATACTCCATCCGCGCACGCAAGGCGAGCTGGTCCGTGAGCCGCGAACGGGTGAGGATGTTGTCGATCAGCTCGGCGGTGTGCAGCAGGCGCGTGACGTCGGGGTAGGTGAAGGGCCATTCACTGCGACGGACGCCGATGGCGACGAGGAGGTTCGGGACGGGGCTCTCCCGCGGCACGGCGACGAGGGCCCCGGCGCCGAGCTCCCGCAGGAGGGCGTCGAGGTCCTCCAGCGCGGGGTTGGGCCGGCGGCGCTGGAGGCTCTCTGGGGTGATCCAACCTTCCTCGCGCAGGGCGGTGATGGCCACGCGGTCCCGGCGGATGGTGTGGCCTCCGCCTGTGTAGGCCTCGCCGCTGCGGGCGAGGATCACCGCGGCCGGGGCTTCGTACCGGACCGCGAGCAGGCTCTCGAACTCGGCCGTGAGCCGCGCGGTATCCGCCCCTTGCATCGCGACCTGCAGCACCTCCGTACGCAGGGCGCGGATCCGCGAGGAGTCATCGAATCCGAACCACTGCCGCATCCGCCCATCGAGCCAGAACATCGCCGAACCACACAGGAACATACTCAGCGGCCAAGCGACGTGCGGCGGGAGGCTGGGGGAAAGCGCAAGACCGAGTCCGTAGACGATGCTGCCGACGATCAGCAGAGCTAGGAGCCTTTGGCCAACGTGAATCAGTACTTGGCGTGCATTAAAAATGTGCGGGCTGGATAGTGCCCACGCCATAAAAATATAGGTTAAAAATACAACTATCACACTCGCTCGATTTATTGAGCGGATGCCTGTGAGGTTTCCGATTCCGTTTAATGCGGCCATTAGCAAGCCACCCAAGCTGGTGACGATCACTAGGTATTGGAGCTCTAGTTTTTGGATTCCTCGGTTGCGACGTATTCCGGTCGCTGTTCGTATTGATGTAAGTAGGAAGAGGGTGATGATCGAAGCGCTGTGTATGTAATAAGTTGTTCCTCTGGAGATTGTGAAGTTGTCTTCTACGAGTCTTGTGAATCCATCTCCGATGGAGAGTAGGCTTAGTATTAATGAAATAAAAAGTAGGTATTTTGTGTCATAAATGGTCCCAAAAATACTCCGCCTTTTGCTTTCTATTGACTCCCGAAGGACCCATTGACCCCAGGGTAAAAACGAGGAGATGAAGGCGTTCGCTTTTAGCCAAAATGTTATTGCCTGCAGCCTGTTCGGCCCGAGCTGCTCGCCGCTGATCATTGCTCCGAAGACGCAAATAAGCCAGAGAGTTAGGATGACACAAAGCAGGCAAAATGCCTTGTATGAGTTTCTGTTTGGGTTGCCTATGTAGAGGGAAATTCCGAGGCAAAAAGTTAAAACAGCCGAAATTATTACTAAGGAGCTCATTTTCGACTTCGCTATTTGTTGGCTTTGTAAATTTAGAATTACTCTAAGCGCCGTACAGGGACGGTAACGTGGTAGCTAGCTTGTTTATGTCGCGCCGTTGGTCACGGCAACGAGCCAAATTACCCTGAATTCAGGGTATAAGGGCGCCTTGACTTCCTCGGGGGGCGGCGGGCAAATGGGTCGCTGGCCGGCGGGCCGCTCTGATCCGGGTCGAGGTCTCTCCCTGCCGTTCCGGCGCTCCCTCCTTCCACCGATGCCTTCCTCTGCCCCCGACTCGCCGGTACCGTCCCCGCGCGCGTCCGACCTTCCGCCCGTGCTGGTGGTGGATGACGAGTACGGCCCCCGCGAGGCGATCGCCTTCAGCCTTTCCGCGGTTCTTCACGTTTTGTTGTGGCCAGCGAGGCGGGTGGGGTAATCACGAGGCATGGAAGAAACGGTTAATGAGCACTATCGGCAGTTGTTGCGGCTGGAGGCCCCGTGGAGGGTGACTGCGGTGGAG